>JAACFL010000209.1 GCA_009937385.1 Gammaproteobacteria bacterium
CTGCTGCCGTCCGACCCGACGCGCATGACCGAGCTGGTGCGCGCGCTGCCGGTCATGGAGAACGGCGTGCTGAAGGGCTTCCGTCTGTTCCCGGGCCAGCAGCGCGAGCTGTTCGGCGAAGTCGGGCTGCGGCGCGGCGACATCGCCACGCGCATCAACGGCCTGCCGCTGGATGACCCAGCGCGCGGCATGGAACTGCTGAACCAGCTTGCTTCGGCCAGCCGTTTCCAGATCGAGATCCTGCGCCGCGGCCAACCGCAGCAGCTGGACATCCAGCTCTGAACCGGCCAGCACGATTGATCCGTCCCCGGGCAACCGCTAACCTCGACCGCGGGGAGAAGGGGGTCATGCTAGCTATGAACCGCAGGCTCATGGATGCCACGCGCCGGCTTATGGCCGCGCTGACCCTATCGCTCGTCCTCGCCGCACCGCTGGCCGCGCAGAACGTCACCCTGAACCTCAAGGACGCCGACATCCGCTCGGTGATCGAGACGATCGCCGAGCTGACCGGCCGCAGTTTCATCGTCGACCCACGGGTGCAGGGCAAGGTGACCGTGGTCACCAGCCGCCAGATGAGCACCGCTCAGGTCTACGAGGTCTTCTTGTCGATCCTCGAGCTCAACGGCTTCACCGCCGTCGACAGCGGCCAGGTGACCAAGATCATCCCCGCGGCCGGAGCCAAGACCAGCCCGACCCCGCTGGTCAGCGACCCCGACGCGGCCCCCGGTGACGCCGAGGTCAGCCGCGTCATCGAGCTCGACTCGGTGCGTGCCGCCGAGCTGGTGCCGCTGCTGCGGCCTCTGCTGCCGCAAGAGGGTCACCTCGCCGCGCACAACTCGAGCAACGTCCTGATCATCTCCGGCAAGGCCGGCAACGTCGCGCGCCTCGAGCAGGTCATACGGCGCATCGACCAGGACGGCGACAGCGAGGTCGAGATCGTGCGGCTGCGCCACGCTTCCGCCGGCGAGGTGGTCAAGATGCTCGCCTCGCTGCAGGACAACCTAGGCAAGGGCGCGGCCGGCGCGCCGACCTCGGGCCTGGGCCTGCGCTTCGTCGCCGACGCGCGCTCCAACAGCGTGATCCTCAGCGGCGACCGCACCCAGCGGCTCAGTGCACGCGCCCTGATCGTGCACCTCGACACACCACTCGAGACCAGCGGCAACATCCGCGTGCTCTACCTGCACTACGCCAAGGCCGCCGACGTCGCCAAGGTGCTGCAGGGCATCGTCGAGTCGGAACGCAAGGAGCAGCAGAAGGAGGGCGTAAGGGCGGCCGGTGACGCGACACTGATCCAGCCCGACGAGACCACCAACGCGCTGGTGATCCACGCCGACCCCGAGCGCTTGCGGGCCCTGGAAGACGTCGTGCGCCAGCTCGACATCCGCCGTGCCCAGGTGCTGGTCGAGGGGATCATCGCCGAGACCAGCGCCGGCAAGAGTTCCGAGCTGGGCGTGCAATGGAGCTTCATAAGCAACGCCGCGAACAACTCCGGCGGCGTCGCCGGCACCAACTTCGATCTCACCGGACAGGGACTGAACACCATCAGCCGAAGCCCGGCCACGCTCGGCGACGGGCTCAGCCTCGGCTACCTCGACGGCACCATCAGCGTGCTAGGCACCGAGATCCTCAACATCGGCGCGTTGCTTCGCGCCCTTGCCTCGGACGCCGACACCAACATCCTGGCCACACCGACGCTGGTCACCATGGACAACGCCGAGGCGGAGATCGTTGTCGCGCAGAACGTGCCGTTCCTGACCGGACAGTACGCCAACACCGGCGCCACCACCCCCGGCGTCAACCCGTTCCAGACCATCGAGCGCCAGGACGTTGGCCTGACGCTACGCCTGACCCCGCAGATCAACGAGGGCGATGCGATCAAGATGAAGATCGAGCAGGAGGTCTCCAACCTGAGCAACGCCACCAACACCGGCGCAGTCGACCTGATCACCGTCAAACGCCAGATCCGCACCAACGTCATCGTCGACGACGGCAAGCTGATCGTGCTCGGCGGCCTGATCGACGACAACCTGCGCCAGGGCGTCAGCAAGGTGCCGCTGCTCGGCGACATCCCCGGTCTCGGCGCGCTGTTCCGCTACCGCAGCGACCAGGTCGAGAAACGCAACCTGATGATCTTCCTGCGCCCTGAGATCATGCGCGACGGCGAAACCAGCCAACGCGTCAGCCTCGACAAGTACAACCTGATCCGCAACGAGCAGCTGCGGCAGCGCGAGCGGGAAGGCATGCTGCTCGAATATCCGGACAAGCCGCTGCTGCCCGAAGCGGAAACACGATGACCACGCCGGGTGCGCCACCGCACCTCCCGTTCGCCTTTGCCAAGCGCCATGGCGTGCTGCTGCAGGCAGCGGCCGACGGCCGGCTGACCGCGCTGCACCGCCCCGATGCAACCCTCGCCAGCCTCGCCGAGGTGCGCCGCTTGGCGAACCGGCCACTCGCCTTGGAAAGCCTGCCCGAAGAACGCTTCGACGAGCTGCTGACGCGCGCCTACGAGGGCGGCGCCCAACAGGCGGGAGCGATCATCGGCCACGTCGAGGATGACCTGGCGCTGGCCGACATCGCGCGCGAGATCGGCGAACCGGAAGACCTGCTCGAGAGCCAGGATGACGCACCGGTCATCCGCCTGATCAATGCCCTGCTGACCGAGGCGATTCGCGGTGGCGCCTCGGACATCCACATCGAACCATTGGAACAGGCGGTGCGCGTGCGCTTCCGGATCGACGGCATCCTGCGCGAGGTGCTGCGGCCGAGGCGTGCACTCGGGCCGCTACTGGTCTCGCGCATCAAGGTCATGGCCTCGCTCGACATCGCCGAGAAGCGCCTGCCGCAGGATGGTCGCATCTCCCTGCGAATTGCCGGGCGCGCGGTCGACGTGCGCGTTTCGTGCATCCCCGGTGCGCACGGCGAGCGGGTGGTGCTGCGCCTGCTCGACAAGCAGTCCGGGCGCATGACCCTCGAGCAGCTCGGCGTACCGCACGCGCAGCTGGCGCAACTCGAGCAGCTGATCAGTCGCCCGCACGGCATCCTTCTGGTCACCGGCCCGACCGGTTCGGGCAAGACCACCACCCTGTACGCCGCGCTGCTGCAGCTCAACGACCAGAGCCGCAACCTGATGACCGTCGAGGATCCGATCGAGTACTACCTCGAGGGCGTCGGCCAGACCCAGGTCAACACGCGCGTCGACATGAGCTTCGCACGCGGGCTGCGCGCCATCCTGCGCCAGGATCCCGACGTGGTGATGGTCGGCGAGATCCGCGATCTCGAGACGGCGCAGATCGCCGTGCAGGCGAGCCTGACCGGCCACCTGGTGCTCTCGACGCTGCACACCAACAGCGCGGTCGCCGCGATCACGCGCCTGCGCGACATGGGCATCGAGTCGTTCCTGCTCGCATCGAGCGTGATCGGCGTGCTCTCACAACGCCTGGTGCGCATGCTCTGCCCCGAGTGCAAGGTCGCCTACGCGGCGGATGCCGCCGAGCGTGCCACCCTCGGGCTCGACGACACGCCGACGACGCTCTACCGGCCAGCCGGATGCCACGCCTGTGACCAGCTCGGCTACCGTGGGCGCAGTGGCATCTTTGAGCTGCTGACCGTCGACGACAGGCTGCGCTCGCTGATCCACGACGACGCCAGCGAGCAGGCCCTCGCCACCCATGTGCGCAGCCACCACCCGGGCCTGCACCATGACGGGCTGCGACGCGTGTTGCAGGGCGAGACCTCGCTCGAGGAGGTGTTGCGCGTGACCCGCGAGGAGTAGGTCGTGGGTGCCTACGAGTACCTCGCGCTGACCGGTCGCGGACGTGAGCAGCGCGGCGTCCTCGAGGGCGACTCGGCGCGTCACGTACGCCAGCAACTCCGGGATCGCGGCCTCAGCGCGCTCGAGGTCAGCCCGGTCGCCGGGCAGGCGACCTCCTCCACGCCTGCCGCCAGCCGCGACCGGGTGCCCACCGCCGAGCTGGTGGTCGCGACGCGCCAGCTCGCGACCCTGGCACGCGCCGGGCTGCCGATCGGCGAGGTGCTCGGCACGGTCGCCGAGCAGAGCAGCCGCCCGGCGACGCGCCGCGCGCTCGCCGAGTACCCGCGCGTGTTCGCGCCGTTCTTCCGCGCCACTGTCGCCGCCGGTGAACAGTCGGGCCGCCTCGCGGAGGTGCTCGAGCGTCTCGCGGACCATGTCGAGCGCAGCCAGGCATTGCGCCAGAAGCTGGGCCTGTCGCTGGTCTACCCGGCGCTGGTGCTGCTGGTCGCGATCGCGGTGATCGGGGTCATGATGGTCTACGTGGTGCCAGAGGTGGTGCGCGTGTTCACCGGCATCGGCCAGGAACTGCCTTGGTTCACCCGCGCGCTGATCACCACCAGCGACGCGGTGCGAAACCTTGCGTTGCCAGCGAGCGTGCTGCTGCTCGCCAGCGTCATCGGTGGCGGCCTGCTGCTGCGCCTGCCGGCGATGCGCCTCGCCTTCGATCGCCTGCTGCTCGGGCTGCCGCTGGCGGGGCCGAGCGTGCGACGGCTCAACGGTGCGCGCTTCGTGCGCACGCTGGCGATCCTGACCGCCAGCGCCGTGCCACTGCTCGACGGGGTGCGCCTGGCGACCGAGGTGGTGCCGAACAACGCGCTGCGTCGCGCGCTGGCCGGCGTCGGCCGGCAGATTCGCGAGGGCAGCACGCTGCAGGCCGGGCTGCGCGAGACCGGCCAGTTCGCGCCGCTGGTGCTCAACCTGATCGCCAGCGGCGAGAGCAGCGGCCGTCTCGCCGACATGCTCGACCGCGCCGCCACCCAGCAGGAGCGCGAAATCGAGCTCGGTCTGGCCGCGCTGGTCGGCCTGCTCGAACCGCTGATGATCGTGCTGCTCGGCGGTATCATTCTCGCCATCGTGGTGGCGATCCTGCTGCCAATCTTCCAGCTCAACCAGCTGGTGACCTTGTGACCCGGAACGGAGAGCCATGCAAACGCGACGACGCAACACCGGTTTCACGCTGATCGAGATCATGGTCGTGGTGGTGATCCTCGGCATCCTCGCCGCGGTCATCGTGCCGCGCGTGCTCGACCGGCCGGACACCGCACGCCTGGTGAAGGCCAAGCAGGACCTGCGCACTCTGGAGAGCGCACTCAACCTCTACCGCCTCGACAACTACGGCTACCCGAGCACCGAACAGGGCCTGGAAGCGCTGATCGTGAAACCGGTCGGCGCCCCCGAGCCGCGCAACTGGCAGCCCGGCGGCTACATCGACCGCCTGCCGATCGATCCGTGGCAGCGGCCCTACCTCTACCTGAGCCCGGGTCAGAACGGCGACTTTGACGTCTACACCCTGGGTGCCGACGGAGTCCCCGGGGGCGAGGGCATCGATGCCGACATCGGCAACTGGAACCTCGACTGAGGCGCCGCGCCAGGGGCGCGGCTTCAGCCTGCTCGAACTGCTGGTGGTGCTGCTGCTGGTCGGCATCATCCTGACCATGGCCACGCTCGCCGTCGCCCCGGCTGTCGGCCGCGATGACGGGAACGGGGAGGCGCGCCGCCTTGCCGCGCTGCTGCAGCTGGCCCGCGAGCAGGCGGTGCTGCAGGGCTACGAGCATGGCCTCGAGGTGAGCCGCGACGGCTACCGCCTGCTGGCGCTGCAGGAGCAGGGCTGGGCGCCGCTGCAGGAGAGCACCTGGCGTCCCCGCATCCTGCCCGAGGAGATCCGGCTCGAGCTGACCATCGAGGGACGCGCAGTGCCCCTCCCGCCGGAGCCGACCGGTGAACCGCAGCTGCTGCTGCTGTCGAGCGGCGAGATGACCCCGTTCGAGATCGAGATCAGCGACGCCACGATGCGCTGCCGGCTGGCCGGCGACGGCCTCGCCGACCTGGCACCGCCGACCTGCGAGGCCACGTGATGAAGAGGCCGGCACGCGGCTTCACGCTGCTCGAGATCCTGGTCGCGTTGGCCGTGCTGGCGCTGAGCCTCGGCGCGCTGGTCACCGCGGTCTCCAGCCAGGTGCGCAACACCGCCTACCTCGAGCAACGCACCCTGGCGCAGTGGGTCGCAGGCAACGCCATCGCCGGATTCCGCCTCGAGGCCGCCTGGGATGCACCGGGCGTGCGTCGAGGGCGCAGCGAGATGGGTGGACGCGCCTGGGCCTGGCGGGCGGTCACCGTCGCCACCGACGACCCCGACCTGCGCCGGGTCGAGGTCAGCGTCGCACCCGAGGAGAGCGACGAGACCCTGGTCACGCTGGTCTCCTACCTCGGTCGGCCGGCCGGGGAGCGTCGCTGATGCGCAGGAGCGGGTTCACGCTGATCGAGCTGCTGGTCGCACTGGCGATCTTCGCCGTGCTGTCACTGCTCGCCTACGGCGGCCTTGCCAGCGTGCTCGACGGCAGCGACATGGCCAGCGCTCGCGCGGTGCGCCTCGGCGAGTTGCAGCGCGCCGTGACGCGTCTCGCCGACGACCTCGCCCAGGCCAGCGCACGCCCGGTGCGCGATGCCTTCGGTGATCCACAACCCGCGCTGCTCGCCAGTAGCGACGCGCTCGAGCTGACCCGCGGCGGCTGGCGCAACCCGACCGGCCAGGCGCGCAGCTCGCTGCAGCGGGTCGGCTACGCACTCGAGGAGCGCACCCTGGTGCGCCGGGTCTGGCCGGTGCTCGACCGCGCCCCGGATTCGCTCCCGCTGGAGCAGCGGCTGCTGACCGGGGTCAGCGATTTCAGCCTGCGTTTCCGCGGCGATCGCGCCGGCCGCTGGGAGAGCGCCTGGCCACCGGACGGCGCCGGACCCGACGAAGCCCGACTGCCCCTGGCCGTGGAGGTCGCCCTGGAACTCGAGGGGTTCGGTCGCATCACCCGCCTGGTGGTCACCGGTGAGTAGGCGCCGCGTCGCCCGTCGCCAGCGCGGGGTCGCGCTGATCACCGCCCTGCTGGTGGTCGCGATCGCCGCCACCGCGGCCACCGCACTCGCCCGCCAGCAGCAGTTGGCGATCCAGCGCAGCAGCAACGTCCTCAACGCCGAGCAGGCCTGGCTCTATGCGCTCGGCGCCGAGACCTTCGCCCACCAGGTGCTGCGCCGCGACGCCGAGGATGGCGACAGCGACCACCCCGGAGAGGGGTGGGCGACGCTGGTGCCACCGACGGCGATCGATGGCGGCGACCTGTTCGGCCGCCTCGAGGACCTGCAGGGACGTTTCAACCTCAACAACCTGGTTGGCGAGGCGGGTCCAGACGCGCTCCAGGTGGGCCTGTTCCAGCGCCTGCTCGAGCAGCTCGAGCTGCCGTCGGCGATCGCCTGGAATGTGGTAGATTGGATTGACGGCGACCAGGAACCCGCGCCGACAGGGGGCGCCGAGGATCTCGAGTACCTGCGTCGCGATCCCGCCTACCGCACGGCCGGGCGCGCCCTGGCCAGCCCAAGCGAGTTGCTGCTGATCGATGGTTTCGACATGGCCGCCTACCGACGCCTCGAGCCCTACGTGACCGCGCTACCGACCGCGACGCCACTGAACGTCAATACCGCGCCCGTCCCGGTGCTCCA
>JAACFL010000210.1 GCA_009937385.1 Gammaproteobacteria bacterium
CGTGGCCGCACGTTGCCATCCGATCACGCCTGGCCGCTGGCCGCGGCGCTCGAATCCAGGCTGCCATGGTTCGCTGACGAGCCGGGTGCGGGCTTGCACCTGGTGCACGCCGCTGCATCGGGAAACGGCTGGATGAGCCCCGAGGACGACGACGAGGGGGTGATCTACCTCTCGCGGCGCACGCGGCTCGCGCTGCGCCTGCCGCAGGCGCGGATCGACGACGCGCGGTCCCTGGAGGGCGAGACGCTCGACGTCGCCGGCCACCCGATCGACGTCGGCGCTGGCCAGGTGCACCTGCTCAGTCCGTTGACCACGCTCTACGCCCGCCACATCGTGGCCACCCACGAGGACGAGAACGCCTTCCTCGACGGGGTCTCCCGTGAGCTGGGCGAAATCGGCATCGCCTGTCGGCGCATGGTCTGCGGCCGCTCGCGTCACTTCCGTGGTCCACAGGGGCGCGTGCTGACGCGCAGCCTGATGCTCGACGGCCTCGCCTTCGACGAGAGCCAGCTGTTGCAGCGGCGTGGCCTGGGCCCCGGTCGCCACCACGGCTTCGGCCTGTTCATTCCGCACAAGTCGGTGAAGTAAAGCCGGGCGCAGGGCGTTACACTGTGGCGGTCGTGTCCCGGCAGGGTCCACCGGGTGCGATGATCGATATGACCGGCCCCGGATGGACCCGGGACGAGACATGAACATCGAGCTCGAACAGGTCCGCAACGAGATGCGCCAGGGCTTCGACCGCGTGATGGCGAAGCTGGAGCAGGATTACGTGGCCGGCGAGGCGGGCGCGCTGCTGATCGCCGTGGAGATGTGTCTGATGCACGCCTCGAGCTGGGGCACCGCGCCGCCTGACTGGGTGGTCAAGGCGTACTCCGAACGGCTGTGGCGTTTCATGAATCACGAGAGCGGCTCGCTCGACGAGGCCTTCGACACCGTCGCGGCACGTCCCTGGAGCCGTAAGCCCTAAAGCGACCTCAGTGCAGCGCGGCGCTCTCGGCCTGCGCTGCGATGGTCGCTTCGCCCTCCGCGCCATTCCGACGCCAGGTTGCGAGGAGCGCGGTGGCCACCTCGGGCCAGTGGTGAGCACCGTCCCCGACCGTCCGCTGCAGTTTCTGGAAATCGTCGCTACTGCTGGTCGCCAGCGCCGGAAACAGCGCCTTGCGCGGCCCGTCGAGGCTCGCCAGGTAGAAATCGAGCGCGGCCCGGTCGTTGCGCTCGAGCAGGGTCGGTAGCGTGACCAGGCAGTCGGCGATGTGGTCGCGTACGGCGCGTGCATAGACCTCGCCCTTCGAGCGGCCGAGCGCGAGCAGCATCCGTTCCCAGTCGGGACCGAGTATCTCCCCGGCACGTGCCTCGCCAAGTTCGTGCAATACGACGGTCTCGATCTCGTGCTCTGTCATCCGCTCCAGAGCGTCTTCGGGATCGTCGTTGAAACCGTATGCGTCGAGCAGGGCCCCCAGGCGCGAATCGCGCTGGCGCCACTGCCACGCCTCGATGCGTTCCCAGAGCATCCTGCGAAGCGACTCGCGGCGCACGGTGATGGTGCCGTCGCGCAGCATCGCCGGGGGGGCGGCCAGATCCCGGGCATGCTCGTCTGCGACGACGATCACCTCGAGGCCCTCGCGCCGCTCGGCACTGAGCAGCGTGCCGAGGAAGAACAGCGGCTTGTTGCCAGCCCCGAGACCGCTGCCGTAGACCAGGCCATGGGGGCGCAGGCGGGCATTGATCGCCGCTTCGTCGAATGGGGCAATGCGTTCGCGGTAGACCGGCAGAGGGGCGTACGCGGCTTCGACGAGGTCGTCCCACAGCGCCTCGCGCTCGCTGAGCCAGCTGCCGACCGCTTCGCGCGGCAGCGATTCGGTCAGCGCGATGCCCTGTTCCCAGCGGAAGAACTCGCGCATCTTCAGCAGGTAGATGCACAGGCTGTAGTCACCGGCATGGCGCGCGTCGGAGATGTGGCAGTTGCACTGCACGGCATGACGCAGGCAGGAAAACGCGCGATCTTCGGCAGGCGCTGCGGGACTCGAGAGGTGATCGGTCATGTCCATACCATAGCGAATCGGTCGGGTAGCTCGCTAGAATGGACGCCCCGACGGGTCTCCCGGTTCCCGCATCACGCGACATGGAGTGAACATGGCACGAGGCGTCAAAGCCCGCTGGCACAAGGATCGACCGCGCACGGCCGAGGAAAACGGCAGCGTGCTCGCCGCGGTTGGCTACAAGGGGGCGATCCAGTCGATCCAGCGTCTGCTCGGCGCCGATTTCGCTCTCGAGACCGATTCGCGCCGTTACACCATCCTCGCCGAGTTGCTTGCCTTCCAGGTACAGATGGCCGACCGTCTCGCCTACCTGAAGCTCGACGAAATCAGCCGTCGAAGGCTCATCAACGCGATGGGCCAGCATCTCGCGCGGCTCTACGACGAGAATCGCCACGAGATGGAGATCCGCGAGACCGCGTCCGACCCCGAGGCGCGGCGTCATTTCATCGACGCCCTGAACGGCTGCCTCGTCGAGTACGCAGAACTCAACTTCGAGGAGGACGGGAAGCCAGGCTACAGCGCGCTGCGCTACTTCGCTGCGCGCCTGGCCGACATCGTTCAACCGGAGGACAAGCGCTGGATGGTCGAGTCGATCGTCGACGTCGAGGCGCCACGGGTCGTCGACAACCTGCTCAAGGGCTGGCGCATGCTCTACCCGCGCGAGGACCCTGGCGGCGAAGGCGCCGCATCCTCCTGAGAAGGCCCTGAAAAGACGAAGCCCCGGCGGGGCCGGGGCTTCGCTCAGTCGGGTCTGCTGGGCTCAGTCGTCGCCGGAGAAGGCGGTGAGCAGGTGCAGCAGGCTGGTGAACAGATTGTAGAGGCTGACGTAGAGCGTGGTGGTCGCGAGGATGTAGTTGGTCTCGCCACCGTTCACGATCTGGCTGGTCTGGAACAGGATCAGCCCGGACATCAGCACCACGAACATCGCCGAGACTGCCAGCGACAGGCCCGGCAGGCTGAAGATCATCGCCGCGATGCCGGCCACGAAGGCCACCAGGATGCCCGCGAACAGGAACCCGGCCATGAAGGAGAAATCCTTGCGCGTGGTCAGCGCGTAGCCGGAAAGCGCCAGGAAGATCACGCCGGTGCCGCCGAGTGCGGTCATGACGATCTCCGGGCCCTTGGGCAGCGACAGGTACATGGAAAGCAGCGGTCCGAGTCCGAAACCGAGCAGGCCGGTGAAAGCGAATACGACACCGAGCCCGGCCGCCGAGTTTGCGGTGCGCGGCAGCACGAACCAGAGCAGCCCCAGCGCGCCGAGCGAGCAGAACAGGCTGATGCCGGGCGAGACCTGCACGACCATCGCCAGGCCGGCCATCGCTGCGCTGAAGACCAGTGTTATGGCCAGCAGGGTGTAGGTGTTCCGGATGAGCTTGTTGGTCGCGACGGTGCCGATGGCACGGCCTTGTATCGCGTTGTCATAGGTCGGCATGATTAGCGCAACTCCTTGTTTACCAATACGTCGACGTTCGGATACGTCGCCCAATAGGACACCATCAGAACGTTGGAGTTCAAGGATAACGCAACGGCTGCGGTAAGCAACCACAAGGTTGCTGCGGTAAGAGTCCAGATACTCAAGAAACAGCGGCCTCCAAAAAGCAGTGAGGGGCCCTTGCGGACCCCTCATCCCGGTTGCCACCGGTGCCAACCGAGGGTTACTCGACTGTCACCACGTGACGGTCACAGGTCAGTTTCAGGTCTTCGGCAGATTCGGCCTTGGTGGCGTCGAAGTCAGGGCAGTCGCCATCGCTTGCCATGATCTGCTGGGCCTCCGTCAGAGTGGGGATCGGCTCCGGATAGTAGCCATCATCACCGATCGCGACACCGCTGAAGAGCGCCGCCGCAAGACCTGCCAGCAGCATCATCTTCGTACGTGTCATGACGTTTGCCTCCTTGCAGAAGATGGATTCTCCTGCACCTTTACTACAGCACATAAGTTCCAATATAACCACCCTCTAATATAATGTAAAAAGCTGATTTCAAATGAGTATATTGGTAGTTTATTGGACGAATATGAAACTTTAATGAACACAT
>JAACFL010000034.1 GCA_009937385.1 Gammaproteobacteria bacterium
TCGTTGGTCGGCTCATTACCCGGATAGCATCCCGGGCTCACTCCCCCACCGCTTCAGTAGAACAGGTCGCTGCCGGCGAGGTCGGGGCATCCCTCGATGCCGTGACCGAAGTAGTCATCCCGACCGACATCGAGGCGGGGTACAGCGCCACCGCCATGCCGATGCATAAGGTCACTGGGTGAATCATCGACATGACGCGCCCCGTCCCCGTTTGGCGCACAGGCAGGCACCGCCCCGAGGAGGTGAAACAGCTCATGTAACAGAATCTTGTCCCACCCCTGCCGGTCATGACCGGCGAATGGATGCCCTCGACAGCCCTCGTTGGCCAGGAAGAGACCAGCATGCCGCCCCAAGCGGCGACCACAATGTGTCCTGGAACGAAGCGCCACCCTGCCGATGTAGGCGAACACCACCACGTCGGGGCTGTCGGCATAGGCCGTTTCCAGTTCGTCGACCAGGTGGGCTACCAAGTCGTCACCCGCCATCAACAGGCTCGCCTCGGACCGGTCGAGGGCCAGCGTGTCGATCAGCGCCACCCCCGAAGCGTCGCGCCGGATGCGCACCTGCCGACCGGCTTCGTCTTGCAGCCAGGCGTTCGCGGACGCCAGCATGGAGCGCAAATCGTCCCCGATGCGCGTGGGGGCCGTCACGCCCGATGACCGGCGTGCCCCCGGCGACAGGCTTCGATAGCAAGATCCCCGGCAGCAGGCAGGCCATCAACACGCCGACGTGTACCACCAGTCGAAACGTGATTCGCCGCTGTACCTGACTGTCCAGAGATCCGGGCATCGTGGCCATCAAGCTAAGGTGGATCAGGATCGGCACGGTCCGGGACCGTCCATCTCGAGTCACTGACGGTCCACATGCCCCACGCGCCCCATGCCGCAATCGGCGGCAGCACGGCCCAGTAAGGCGTCTCGTCGACGCTCCAACCGGGCGCCCCGCGTGCCGCGACCAGCGCGGCGAGGCAGACGAGCGGCCAGTAGACGGTGATGCCGAGCGCTCCCAGCAGGCAGACGCGACCCCAGTTCGTGGCCCTGAGGTGTCCGACGAGCCCGGCGAAAAGCAAAGGGATGTAGACCAGCAGGTCGCCGAAGGCGAAGCCGTACCAGAACGCTGCGCCCACCTTGGTAATCACCTCCGGTGGCTCCTGGGTGCCCATCGCCACGCCGAGGTCGTAGCCGAAGGCGGAGATTCCCTGCGCGTAAGCCAGGTAGACGAGCAGAAGCCAGCCGGGCACTTGCACGGCATAGAAAGAGGAATTGCGAGGGGCCTTCAGCACGGCGTGACGTGACAGGTCATGCGAACGCCTCAGTCCAACGGCGAGCCGCCTGGCAGGAAAACCTGTGCATGCGCTCGCTTGTGTGAAACCGAGTCTTCGATCTCGATCGAACGATGTCGCATAGTGATCAGACACGACCCTCGACAAAGGCCGTGATTTTCGCCGGCCAGATCTCTACCGACCCTTCCCAGGGAACGGCGGCAAGAATCCGCTCTTGCGTGAAGTCGACCACCTGCGTGATCGGCCCCATCTCTTCATCCGCCCAGGTGATCAGATAGATATCGTCACGGAGCTCATCGATGGTGACCACCTCTCGCAGGGTGCCCCGTGACTCCATCTCGGTAATCCTGATGCTGCCATCGAAATAATTGGTGAAGGCCCAGCCATTGTTCTCGTACGTGTACGACAGGGACATTTGATCAAATCGTGACAGAGCAGTCGTCATGGCGAATCCACCTGTGTCTTCGTGTTAGCAGAGCGATCTCTGAATTCAGCGCAAACTCGACTTCTTGAGCCTGCGCCATAGCGTCGTCTTGTCGATCCCCAGCCGCTTCGCAGCCCGCGCCTTGTTGCCACCGCACGACGCCAGCACCTGGCGGATGTAGCGCGCCTCGAGCTCGGCCAGTGTCGGCCAGTCCTCGATGAGGTCGCCCTCCGCCTGCGTCGTCTGCTTTGGGCCCGCTTCCAGTTCCAATCGCGGACCGTCGGCCAATGCCGCACAGCGCTCGACGAGATTGCGCAGTTCGCGGATGTTTCCCGGCCAGTCGCGTGCCTGCAGCTGATGCAGGGCCGCCTCGTCGAACGGTTGCAGGTGTGTGCCGTGCTGGCGGTTGAACTCGTCGAGGAAGTGGCGCACCAGCATCGGGATGTCCTCGGGCCGCTCGCGCAACGGTGGCATCTGCAGGTCGAGGACGTTGAGGCGGTGGTAGAGGTCGTCGCGAAACGCCCCGTCGGCGACCAGCGTCGCCAGGTCACGGTTGCTCGCGGCGATGAAACGCACGTCGATGCCGATCGGCTGCACCCCGCCGACACGGGTCAGCTGCTGCTCCTGGATCACGCGCAGCAGGCGCGTCTGCATGGCGGTCGAGATGTTGCCGATCTCGTCGAGGAACACCGTGCCGCCAGTGGCCGTCTCGAGCAGTCCGCGCTTGGTCTTCACGGCTCCGGTGAAGGCGCCACGCTCGTGCCCGAAGAGCTCGCTCTCGAGCAGCGTGTCGCTGAGCGCACCGCAGTCGATGACCACGAATGGTCGGTCGGCATCGGGCCCGAGGTCGTGGACCGCGCGCGCGGCCAGTTCCTTGCCGGTGCCCGACTCACCCTGGATCACGACGTGGCTGCGCACCACGGCGATGCGTGCAATGCGTGCGCGTACGGCCTCGAGCGCGGCACTGGTGCCGACCAGCGCCCGGCTGCGCTTCTGCGCGCCGAGCTCCTGGCGCAACAGCCGGTTCTCCCCCTGCAGGCGACGGTGCTCCAGGGTGCGCTCGACCAGGCGCGCCAGCTCCTCCATGTCGTAGGGCTTCTTGAGGAAGTCGCTGGCGCCGAGACGCAGCGCCTCGACCGCGCTGTCGACCGTCGAGTAGGCGGTGACCAGCAGCACCGGCACCTCGCCATCGAGCTCTCGGATCGCGCGCAGCAATTCCAGGCCGTCCATCCCCGGCATGCGCAGATCGGTGATCACGCAGGCCGCGCCGTGTGCGCGGAAACGCTCCAGCAGCTCCTGCGGTGCGCGGTAGACGCGCACCGTGAATGGGCAGTCGACACAGAAGCGCTGGACCAGCTCGCCGGCGCGGGGATCGTCGTCGACGAACAGCACCTCGGGTTGCGGACTCACAGCACGTCCTCACGGACCAACGGCAATTCGAGCCGCGCCTCAGCGCCTCCACCGAGACGGTCGACCAGCGTCAGCCGCCCGCCGTTCTGCTCTGCAAGACCGAGTGCGACGGCGAGGCCGAGGCCGGTGCCGGCCCCGACCGGCTTGGTGGTGAAGAACGGTTCGAACAGGCGCTCGCGATCGGCGACCGGCAGACCCGCGCCACGGTCACACACCTTCACCAGCACCCAGCCATCCAGCACCTCGGCCATCACCTCGACCGTAGCGCCTTCCGGGCTCGCCTGCACGGCGTTGAGCAGCAGGTTGATCAGCACCTGCTGCAGCTGACCGCGGTCCGCATCGCATGCAACGTCGTCTCCACCACGGTCGTCGAGCTGCAACGTCACCGACCGCTGACGGGCCGACTCGGCCGCCGAGGCAATCGCGTCACGCAGCCAGCTGGCGACGGTGAAGCGCTCCCGTCGCGCCGGCGCCTGGCGCGCGAAGTCGAGCACACCGCGGATGATCGACGCCGCGCGCAGCGCCTCCTCGCGCGCGGCGTCGAGGTCGTGGCGGGGGCCTTCAGCATCCACCGGCAGTTCACGACGCACCAGCTTGAGGTAGGCGAGCACATTGTTCAGCGGGTTGTTGATCTCATGTGCCAGGCCGGCGGCCATCTGGCCGATGCTGGCCAGGCGCGCCTGTCCGAGCAGCTGCTGCTGGGCGGCATCGCGTTCGCGGTCGGCGCGCGCCAGGCGGTCGGCGAGCCGGTTGAAGGCGACGCCCAGCCGTTGCACCTCGCTCGGGCCATCCGGCTCCGCGCGGCGCGCGTGATCGCCCTCGGTGTACGCGGCCAGCGTCCGCTCGAGCCGCGCCACCGGCATCGCGACCCGGCGTGCGCCCCAGTGGGCCAGGCCAAAGAACGCCAGCAGCGCGAGCGCGGCGCCGACGGCAATCGCCTGTCGCCCCTGCTGGTAGCGGATCAGCAGCGCATCGCGGTCGACCCGGGCGAGCAGCAACCAGCTGGTCAGTCGGTTCGGGTAGGGGTGGATCTCGGCGTGGTACCAGGCCGCGGTCGGCAGGTCGTCGAGGTGCCCCTCGCCCCCGACCTGCAGCATCGTCCAGGGCGCGTCCGGGTAGGTGGACGGCAGCATGCGCGGGGTGGCGTCCAGATCGGTCAGCTGCAAGCCGCCCGTGCTGTCGTAGAGCACCAGGCCATGGCGGCGTGGTGTTGCGGAGTCGAGCTCGACCAGCAGCAGGTCGGCGTCGTAGAGCCGCGGGACGCGCTCCAGGGCACGATCGACATGCAGCCCCCAGGTGGTGGCGGCGAGGTACCCGACCACCTCGCCAGCGAACTGCAGCGGCACGACGGCATCGAGCATGGTGAGCCGGCGCGGCGCGTCGAGACCGCGGCGCGTGCTCGGCAGGATCGTGAACGCAACCTCGCCGGGTACCAGGCCGCGCAACCAGGCGACGAACTCGGGAGCGTTGCTCTCCTCCTCGACCTGAGGAAGCGTGCCGAGCCCTTCGAATTCCGCCGGCACGCTGCGAGTCCCGCGCACCTTGACCCGCGTGATGCCGTCGCGATCCATGACGCGCAGGAGCTGGAAGGTGGTGACCGGCTGCTGGAAGGCCTCGAGGAAACGGTTCAGGCGGGTCACCGCCTCTTCGTAGCCGGAAGGCCGGAGCGGGTCGCGGCTGGCCGCGAGCAGCGGCAGGTAGTCGGTCAGCGCCTGCACCTGGGCGAGTCCGAGCAGCATCTCACGCTCCGCGAGCAGCTGGCGCTCGACCGCCGACAGCGCACCACGCAGGTTGGCACCCAGCTGGTCAGCCACCTCGCGCCGGTGCGCCTGCTCGAGGTGACCGACCGCGACGAGGCCGGTGACCCCCAGCGGCAACAGCGCCGCGAGGAGTGCCCAGAGCAGGATATGGGTGCGGAGCTGCAACGCGTGATCCCCCTTCGCGACCGATCATGGCACACGCCCCGGTGCCTGTCCCGGCGCCGGAGCGCTCGTTATACTGCCGGCCGATGAACGTTCCCCGCCCGATCGTCGCGCTGCTGCTGCTCGCCCTGCTGCTCGCCGGTTGCGGCCAGAAGGGTCAGCTCTACCTCCCCGAGGAATCCGCGCCGCCCGCCGCCGGCAGCAACTGACGCCGATGGATCACTTCACCCGCATCGACGGCCGGCTGCACGGCGAACAGGTGCCGCTCGACACCCTCGCCGAGCGCCACGGCACCCCGCTCTACGTCTACTCGCGCGCCACCCTGGAACGCCACTGGCACGCCTTCGACACCGCGCTCGGCGATCTGCCGCACCTGGTCTGCTACGCGGTCAAGGCCAACTCCAACCTCGGCGTGCTCGACGTGCTGGCACGGCTCGGTTCCGGCTTCGACATCGTCTCCGGAGGCGAACTCGAGCGGGTGCGCCGCGCCGGTGGCGACCCGGCGCGGGTGGTCTTCTCGGGTGTCGGCAAGCGCGCCGACGAGATGGCCGCCGCGCTCGGCGCGGGCATCCGCTGCTTCAACGTCGAGTCGGCCGCAGAGCTCGAGCGGCTCAACGCCGTGGCCGGTCAGGCCAACGCGGTCGCCCCGGTCTCGCTGCGCGTCAACCCCGACGTCGACGCCGGCACCCATCCCTACATCGCCACCGGCCTGCGCGAGAACAAGTTTGGCGTCGAGGTCGATGCCGCGTTCGAGCTCTACCGCGCGGCGGCCACGATGCCCAACGTCGCGGTCACCGGCATCGACTGCCACATCGGCTCGCAACTGACTGCACTGGCGCCATTCACCGACGCGCTGCGGCGCGTGCTGGCGCTGGTCGACCGCCTCGCCGAGGCCGGCATCGTGCTGCGGCACCTCGACCTCGGTGGCGGCCTCGGCATCCGCTACCAGGACGAGATCCCACCGGAGCCGGCCGCCTACGTGCAGGCGCTGCGCCCGCTGCTCGCCGGTCGTGACCTGGAACTGCTGATCGAGCCGGGTCGCGCGATCGCCGGCAACGCCGGGGTGCTGTTGACCCGCGTCGAGCTCCTGAAATCGACCGACACGCACGACTTCGCGATCGTCGATGCGGCGATGAACGACCTGATCCGCCCCGCGCTCTACCAGGCCTGGATGGCGATCGAACCGGTGGCCGGGAACACGGACGCCGAGACGCGCCGCTACGACGTGGTCGGACCGGTGTGCGAGACCGGGGACTTCCTCGCCAAGGCGCGCGAGCTGGCGCTCGCCGAGGGCGACCTGCTCGCGGTGCGCGGCGCCGGCGCCTACGGCTTCGTCATGAGTTCCAACTACAACACCCGCCCGCGTGCAGCCGAGGTGCTGGTCGACGGCGCCAGTGAATACCTGGTGCGCGAACGCGAGACCCTCGACGACCTGCTGCGCGGCGAGCACCGCCTGCCCGGGGAAGCATGAACGAGACCGGCCCGCTGCAGCGCACCCCTGAACCCGAGCTGATGGACGGCGAGGCGCAGGCGCGCGCCTACGCAGAGGCCGATTTCAGCGAGCCGCACGACCAGTTCGTCACGCTGTTCGGAGAGTTCTTCTCCGGCCTGGCGGTCGACGGCGGCGTGGCCGACCTCGGCTGCGGCACCGCCGACGTCACGCTGCGCTTCGCGCGCGCCTTCCCCGACTGCCATGTCGATGGCGTCGACGGCTCGACGGCCATGCTGGCGCATGCGCGGGCCGCGGTCTCCACCGCCGGTCTCGACGCACGCATCTCGCTGCTCGAGGGCCGCATCCCCGAGGCAGTGCTGCCGGCCGCCACCTACCCGGTGGTGATCAGCAACAGCCTGCTCCACCACCTGCACCGCCCCGGCGTGATGTGGGCGACCGTCGACCGCCTCGCCGAACCCGGCGCGGCCGTGTTCGTCATGGACCTGCTGCGCCCCGCCAGCGAGGCCGAGCTCGAGCGGCTCGTCACCACCCATGCCGCCGGAGAGCCGGAGATCCTGCAGCGCGATTTCCGCGCCTCGCTGCACGCCGCGTTCACCATCGACGAGGTCGAGGCCCAACTGCGCGACGCCGACCTCGACTGGCTCGACGCGGTCGTGGTCAGCGATCGCCACCTCGTGGTCAGCGGTCAGAGGCCCGGCTGACGCAACCCGCTTGCAACCCACCCCGGGCGCCCTTACCTTGCCTCGATGGCGCTCCGATTCAGCAAGATGCACGGCCTGGGCAACGACTTCGTCGTCATCGACGGCGTGCGCCAGCAGGTCGCGCTCGATCCGGCCACGGTGCGTCGCCTGGCCGACCGCCATACCGGCATCGGCTGCGACCAGCTGCTGCTCGTCGAGCCGCCCCCCGACACCTCGGTCGACTTCCGCTACCGCATCTTCAACGCCGACGGTGGCGAGGTGGAACAGTGCGGCAACGGCGCACGCTGCTTCGCCCGCTTCGTGCGTGACCAGGGGCTCAGCGACAAGACGGTGCTGCGCGTGGCGACCCAGGCCGGGGTGCTGGAACTCTGCGTCGAGACCGACGGCCAGGTCACGGTCGACATGGGCGTACCGGAGTTCGAGCCGGCGCGGATCCCGTTCGCCGCGGCGGCACGCGAGCCAAGCTACCGGCTCGACACCGACCACGGCGAGGTCACCTTCGGCGCCGTGTCGCTGGGCAATCCGCACGCGGTCCTGCTGGTCGACGACCCAGGCACCGCACCGGTCGCAACCCTTGGCCCGCTGCTCGAGTCACACCCCAGCTTCCCACGCCGGGTCAACGTCGGCTTCCTCGGCGTCGTCGACCGCGGCCACGCTCGTCTGCGGGTGTTCGAACGGGGGGTTGGCGAGACCCGCGCGTGCGGCAGCGGGGCCTGTGCGGCGGTCGTGATCGGCCGTCAGCAGGGGCTGTTCGACACCCGCGTCGCGGTCGACCTGGAGGGCGGAAGACTTGTGATAAGCTGGCCGGGCGAGGGCGAATCGGTGCGCATGACCGGCCCCGCGACCCATGTTTTCGAGGGTGTGATCGAGCCATGAGCGAAACGCAACCCGGCAGTCCCATCACCGCCGATGCCGTCGCCGACTACCTTGCCGAGCACCCGGACTTCCTGCACGACCATCCCGACCTGCTCGCCGAGCTGCTGATCCCGCATGCCACCGGAAGCGCGGTGTCGCTGATCGAGCGCCAGGTCCAGGTCCTGCGCGACAAGCACGCCATCGCCCAGCGCCAGCTCCACCAGCTGATCGAGGTGGCGCGCGACAACGACCGACTCGCCGAACGGATGCACCAGCTCGCACTGGCGCTCCTCGACTGCACGACCCTCGCCGACGTCATCGGCGCCGTCGACGCCAAGCTCAGCGGTGCGTTCGAGGCCGACCGCGTGGCGCTGTTGCTGTTCGACGACCGGGTCAGCGGACCGACCCTCGACCATGCCCGCTGGCTCAGTGCGAGCAGCCCCGAGCTGGCCGAGTTCGACAACATCCTCAACAGCCGCAAGCCGATCTGCGGGCGGCTGACCACGGCGCAGCTGGACTGCCTGTTCGGACCCGAGCCGGCGGCGGTCGGCTCGGCCGTCGTGATCCCGCTCGCCGAGACCGAACCGTTCGGCCTGCTCGGCATCGCCAGCCGGGATTCCGAGCGTTTCCAGCACGGCATGGGCACCAGCTTCCTGCAGCAGCTCGGCCAGCTGATCAGCCACGCCCTCGGCCGCCACCTGGAGCAGACCGAAACGCCCCAGGCCGGCAGCGAGGCCGATTAGCCTGGCGCCATGCAGGCCTCGGAACAGGCCTGGCTGGCGCGCTTCCTGGACTACCTGCGCACCGAGCGGCGCCTGTCGCCACGCACCCTCGACGCCTACCGGCGCGACCTCGACGCACTGAGCGTTTTCTGCGACGCCCAAGGCATCGAGCGCTGGGCAGACCTCGACGCCCACCGGGTGCGCGCGTTCGTCGCCGCACGGCACCGCGCCGGGCTCTCGGGGCGCAGCCTGCAGCGCGAGCTCTCGGCCGTGCGTGCGCTCTACCGCTACCTGTTGCGCGAGGGCCACGCCGTCCACGACCCGGCCGCCGACGTGCGTGCACCACGCACCGCGAGACGCCTGCCCACCACGCTCGACGTCGAACAGGTCGGGCGCCTGGTGACCTTCCCCGGTGACACGCCGCTCGACCTCCGCGACCGGGCGCTGTTCGAGCTCTGCTACTCGTCGGGGCTGCGCCTCGCCGAGCTGGTCGCCCTCGACCTGTGCGATCTCGACATCCACGACGCGACGGTGCGCGTCACGGGCAAGGGGGCCAAGAGCCGGGTCGTGCCGGTCGGACGCCTGGCGCTGGAGGCCCTCGGCGCCTGGCTCGGGGTGCGCGGCGAACTCGCCTCGCCGGAGCAGGGTGCGCTGTTCGTCGGCCGGGGCGGGCGACGGCTCGCGGCACGCAGCATCCAGGCACGGCTGCGCACGCGCGCTGTGCATCAGGGTCTCGACCGCGCGGTGCATCCGCACATGCTCCGCCACTCGTTCGCCAGCCACCTGCTGGAGTCGAGCGGCGACCTGCGCGCCGTGCAGGAGCTGCTCGGCCACGCTGACATCGCCACCACCCAGATCTACACCCACCTCGACTACCAGCACCTGGCGAAGGTCTACGACGCGGCCCATCCGCGGGCGCGCAAGAAGACGGGCGAGGGGGCGGACTGAGTCCAGCCGCTGGGGGATCCCCGGTGACGCGCGCTACTCGGCGCCGTCCGCCGTGGCCGGCAGGGCGCTGACGCGCACCCGCCCCGCGTCGGCGCGCCTTGCGATCAGCTCGGTCACGGGCACCAGACGCACCCCGAGCGCGTCGAGGGCCGGCAGCATCTCGGCCAGCACCGCCAGGGTCTGCGGGTGCGGATGGCCGATCGCCAGCGCGCTGCCCCTGGCGCGCGCCTCCTCGACCAGCCCGAGCAGCTCGGCACGAATGGCATCGCGCGCCACGACGTTGTCCAGGAAGCGGTCGCGCTCGGCCCGCGGCAGACCGTATTCGCCGGCGACCTGGTAGGCGACCGTCTCGTGGGTGGTGCGGCTGTCGACGTAGAAAAGCCCACCGTAGGCCTTGAGCGAGGCCATCACCCAGCGCATCTGCTCAGGCTGGCGAGTCAGCCGGCTGCCCATGTGGTTGTTGACGCCAAGCGCCCCCGGCACCGTGGCCAGGCCCTCGAACAGCCGCGTCATGAAGGCCTCGCGATCGAGCTCGGAAGTCAGCATGCCACGGCCACGATGCACATGACCGCCCGCCTCCATCGGCAGATGCAGCAACACCTCATGACCGCGTTCGGCACCGGCGCGTGCGAGCGAGGCGCCGTGAGGGGTGTGTGGCAGGATCGACAGTGCCACCGCGGGTGGCAGTTCGAGCACGGCGCGATCGGCGATGCGGTCGCCGAGGTCGTCGATGATGATGCTGACGACCGGTGGCTGGGCCACGGCCGGGTTGACGAGGACGGCGGCGAGGAGCAGCAGCGCCGCCGCCCGTTCAGCCACCGGTGCGGTCTTTCTGCAGCAGGTGAAGCCCCTTGAGCAGGTTCAGCGCCTCGTTGAGTGGGTAGTCGTCGACGATCTCGGCACTGCCGTTGGCGGTTTCAACTTTCGGCGCGTCGCTGCCGTTGCCGTTCTCGAGGTGACGGCTGAGATCCGCCTCCTTGATCCGACCGAAACCCTGGCCCTCGACTGCGGCGAGTCGCACCCGTCCGAGCGCGATGTCCGGCACGATGCCCTCGGCCTGGATCGAGCGGCCGTTCGGCGTGTAGTAACGCGCCGTGGTCAGTTTCAGCGCAGTCTCCTCGCCGATCGGCATGATGGTCTGCACCGAGCCCTTGCCGAAGGTCGCCTCGCCGAGGATCAGCGCGCGCTTGTGGTCCTGCAGCGCGCCGGCGACGATCTCCGAGGCCGAGGCCGAACCGCCGTTGACCAGCACCACCAGCGGGGCACCGTCGAGCACGTCGCCGGTGGCTGCACTGAAGCTGAGCTTGGAGTCGGCGATGCGCCCCTCGGTGTAGACGATCAGGCCCTCGTCGAGGAACGCATCGCTGACCTCGACCGCACCGTTGAGCACGCCGCCGGGGTTGTTGCGCAGGTCGAGCACCATGCCCTTGAGGCCGCCTTCCGCATCGGCCTTGAGCTTCTCGACCGCCTCGAGCATGTTCTCGCCGGTGCGGGCGCGGAACTGGCTCAGGCGCACGTAGCCGTAACCCGGTTCGAGCATGCGGCTGCGTACGCTCTTGACGCTGATGATGGCGCGCGTGACGGTGATCTTGAGCGGCTGGTCCTGACCTTCGCGGACGATGGTCAGGACGATGTCGTCACCCGGTTCGCCACGCATCAGCTTGACCGCCTCGTTGAGGCTCAGCCCCTTCACCGGGGTGTCGTCGAGGCGGATGATCAGGTCGCCAGCCTGGACGCCCGCGGCCTTTGCCGGGGTGTCGTCGATCGGCGCGATGACCTTGATGAAGCCGTCCTCCATGCCGACCTCGATGCCCAGGCCGCCGAACTGGCCGGTGGTGCCGATGCGGATCTCCTTGAAACTCTCGGCGTCGAGGAACGACGAGTGCGGATCGAGCCCGGCAAGCATGCCCTGGATGGCGTAGTTGAGGAGTTCGTCGTCGCTGACGTCGACGACGTAATCCTGCTTGATGCGTCCGAACACCTCGGTGAACAGGCGCAGCTGGCGCAGTGGCAGGTCGGGACGTGCCGGCACCTCCTGCGCCTGCGGCGTCGTCTCGGGGTTGGGCTGCTGGGCGACACCCGGCAGAGGACCGAGCAGCAGCAAGGCTGCGAGCAGCAGGGCGACGGCAAGGGGTCGCGAGAATTTCATCGACTGGCTCCTGGCGGCGCTCGAGGCGGCCGCTGATTGCGAAGATAGACCACCGGAGGGGTCGGGCGAAAGCATCCGCACGCTATCCGGTGCGTCGCCGTGGTTCGGCGCGACACCAGCGCTTCGGGTTGACCGGCCGGCCACGGTGGCGAATCTCGAAATAGAGGCCCGCCTGCGCGTTGCCGCCGCTGCGGCCGACCGTCGCGATCACTTCCCCCTCTTCGACCCAGTCTCCGACCTCCTTGTTCAATGCCTGGTTGTAACCGTAGAGCGTCATGTAGCCGTCGCCGTGATCGAGGATCATCAGCAGCCCGTAGCCACGCAGCCAATCGGCGAACGCCACGCGACCGTGCGAGACGGCATGCACGTCGCCACCCTCTCTGGCATCGATCACCACCCCTTGCGAACGCACGCCGCCGATGCCCCGCGCCTGGCCATACCCGACGCTGAAGCGTCCGGAAGCCGGCCACACCAGGCGCCCGCGCTGCTTGCCGAACGACACGCGTTCGACGTCAGCCGCGGGCATCTCGTCGAGCGCCTGCTGCAGTTGCTCGAGCAGCTTCGCCAGGCGCGCCTCGTCGGCACGCTGCCGTGAGAGCTCGCGATCCTGATCCTGGATGCGCGCAGCCAGTCGCTCGAGCAGCTCGGCGCGCACGCGACGTTCACCCTCCAGGGCAGCGGCGCTGTCACGGTGGGAGGCGTTGAGCACGTCGAGGCGCGACTGCTCGGCGAGCACCTCGGCCTCGAGTTGCCGCAGCTTGTCGAGCGCCGTCTCGATCGCCGTGATCCTCGCGAGTCGTGCCCGGTTGAAGTAGCCGTAGTATCCGAGCACCCGGCCGAGGCGTGCCGGATCCTCCTGGTTGAGCACGATCTTGAGCTGCTCCTGGCGTCCCATGGCGTGGGCGGCACGCACCTGGGCGGCGAGCTCGCGTCGCTGGCCGGCGATGGCGCGGGTCTGCACGGTGCGCTCGCGCTCGAGTTCCGAGAGTCGCTCCTGGTGGTGGGTGAGATCACGCTCGATGCGCTGCCGGTCGCGCGTGAGGTTACCGATCTGCACCTCCGTCGCACGCAGCTTCTCGCGCTCGCGGTCCTGCTCGCCACGGGTCGCGTCGAGCTCGGCCTGCAGCGCCTTGATGCGCCCACGCAGTGCCTCGAGCTCCTGCGGTGAAGGCGCCGGGGCGGCACAGACCACCACGCTTGCGAGCATTCCGAAGAGCAGTAGCGACCAGCGCGCACGCGGTGCGGCGCTCGGCGACGAGAAGGGGTGTGAAGGCATCGGCATGGCGCTTGCGCGGCGATTATACGCAGGCCCCGGCTGACCGTGTGTCAATGTATTAATGTATAATTCATTGTTAATAGAATGCCCTTCGTGGGCCACGGGAGAAGTGCCATGAAGGTCGGCGACGAAATGGTGATCACCAAAGACGAGGACATCGAGCGCACCTCGCGTTCACTCAAGGCGATGTCCCACCCGCTGCGGCTGAAGATCCTCTGCACCCTCGGCGATGAGGAGATCAGCGTGCAGGAGATCGCCGAGTACGTCGGCACCTCGCAGAGCAACATCTCCCAGCATCTGGCGATCCTGCGCGACAAGGGCATCCTGACCTCGCGCAAGGAGGCCAACCGCGTCTACTACCGGGTCGGCGACAACCGCACGCTGCGCCTGCTCGGCATGATGCGGGAAGTCTTCTGCAACCGTTCCTGAACCCACAACCCGCCGCAGCGCGAGCCTGCCCGTGACCGGGCACGCCACGTGGATCGGCCCCTGGCAGACACGCACCCATGGAGCAATACATAGAATTCGCCGGCAACCACCCCTACCTCCACATGGGGCTGGCGGTGGTCATCGGCATGATCGTCTGGAGCTACGTCGGCAACCGCTTCAGCGGTTACCAGCGCATCGACCCGCAGGCCGCGGTGCCGCTGCTCAACAAGGAGGGTGCGGTGTTTCTCGACGTGCGCGAAACCAAGGAGTTCAAGGAGGGGCACGTCGTCGGCGCGGTGCACATCCCGCTCAACACGCTGCCCAAGCGCCACGTCGAACTGAACAAGTACCAGGACAAGCCGATCATCGTCGCCTGCCGCTCCGGGGCGCGTTCGTCTCCGGCCTGCGGCACGCTGCGCAAGGCCGGCTTCGAGAAGGTCTACATGATGAATGGCGGCATGCTGGCGTGGGAAAGCGCCAACCTCCCGGTCACGCGCAAAAAGTAACGCGCATGTCCGACATCGTCCTCTACACCACGCAGATCTGCGGCTACTGCCAGCGCGCCAAGCGCCTGCTGGACCGCAAGGGCGTGACCTACGACGAGATCCGCGTCGACGTCGATGCCGAGCGCTGGCGCGAGATGAGTGCGCGCAGCGGCGGTCGCGATACCGTGCCGCAGCTGTTCATCGGCGAGCGCCACGTCGGCGGCTTCGAGGAGATGGTCGACCTCGACCTCGACGGCGAGCTCGATCCGCTGCTCGGCCTCGACTGAATCCCCACCTGCGGCACGCGCGCCGCAACAAGCACAGGACATCCCATGGCGACCGATCCGGCCCCCGCTCCCGAAACCCCGGCCCAGCAGTTCAACATCCAGAAGCTCTACCTGCGCGACGTGTCGTTCGAGAACCCGAACAGCCCCCAGGTCTACACCGGCAACAGCTGGGATCCGAAGATGAACATGGGCATCGAGTCTTCGAGCCGTCGCGTCGGCGACGACCAGTTCGAGGTCGTGCTCAAGGTGACGGTCGAGGCCAAGATCGAGGACAACACCGCCTACCTGATCGAGGTGCACCAGGCCGGCCTGTTCGCCGCCCACGGCTTCGACGACGCCGCACTCGGTCCACTGCTCGGCAGCTTCTGCCCGAACATCCTCTACCCCTTCGCGCGCGAAGAGGTCTCGAGCCTGGCCATCAAGGGCGGCTTCCCGCAGCTGCTGCTCGAGCCGATCAACTTCGACGCCCTGTATGCGCAGCAACAGCAGGGCCAGGCGCCGACCGCCAACGCCTGATGGCTGCCCGCCGCGCGCCGATCGCCGTCCTCGGCGCCGGATCCTGGGGCACCGCCCTGGCGATCCAGCTCGCGCGCAACGGCAACCCGACGCGCCTGTGGGGCCACGACCCGGACGAGATCGCGCCGCTGGCCAGCGAGCGTGTCAACCGGCACTACCTGCCCGACGCACCGTTCCCGACCGGGCTCGCAGCCACCGCGGATCTCGCCGAGGCGACCTCCGGGGTGCGCGACGTGCTGGTGGTGGTGCCGAGTCACGCCTTCGCCGAGACCCTCGACCGGCTCGCCGGCCTGCTACCGGACAACGCGCGTCTCGCCTGGGCCACCAAGGGGCTGGAACCCGACAGCGGTCGGCTGCTGAGCGAGCTTGCCGCCGAGCGCCTGCCGGGCATCACCGCGCTGGCGGTGCTCTCCGGGCCGACCTTCGCGCGTGAGGTGGCGGCCGGCCTGCCCACCGCGATCACCGTCGCCGCCAACCGCAAGGCGTTCGCCGACGCGCTGAGCCGACGCCTGCATGCCGGGGCCTTCCGCACCTACACCAGCCGCGACCTGGTTGGCGTGCAGCTCGGCGGCGCGGTCAAGAACGTGCTGGCGATCGCCGCCGGCATCGCCGACGGGCTCGGCTTCGGCGCCAACGCGCGTGCCGCGCTGATCACCCGCGGCCTGGCCGAGATGCTGCGTCTCGGGCGCGCCATGGGTGCGCGTCGCGACACCTTCATGGGCCTCGCCGGCCTTGGCGACCTGGTGCTGACGTGCACCGACGACCAGTCGCGCAACCGCCGCTTCGGTCTCGCCCTCGGGCGCGGCACACCGACCGACCGGGCACTTGCCGAGATCGGCCAGGTGGTCGAGGGGCGCGGGACGGCGCGCGAGGTGCGTCGCCTGGCAGGTCGGCACGAAGTCGAGATGCCGATCGTCGAGCAGGCCTACCGCGTGCTGTGGGAGAGCTGCCCGCCGCGCGACGCGGTTCACGCCCTGCTGGCGCGCACGCCGAAGGTCGAGACCACCTGAGCCTGCGTCAGCC
>JAACFL010000211.1 GCA_009937385.1 Gammaproteobacteria bacterium
AGGGTCACCGCGTCGCACGGTTCGGCGCGCTCGACCAGCGTCTGGATGGCGCGGAAGATCAGCCGGTGATCGCGGCGGTAGAAGTCCTCCTCGCCGAGCGTGCCGGCGAGGCGATCCCAGCTGGAGTTGTCGAGCAGCAGCCCGCCGAGCACGGACTGCTCGGCCTCGATCGAGTGGGGTGGGACCTTGAGCGCGTCGAGTGACGGATCGCGCTGATCGAGGTGGGTGACGGGCTCGGCCATCGCCCATTAATGCCACGACCCCGGTGGGGTCGCAAGGGGCCGCGACGGGCCCCGTGGAGGGTCAGGAGGTTAGCGCCGCGACCTCCGCCGCGAACCGCACCTGGCGGTCGCGAACGGGGCCGCTGCGGATCACTCCTCGGCTTCGACGACGACCTTGATCGAGAGGTCGAGGTCGCTGTGCAGGTGCAGCGCGACCTCGTGCTCGCCGATCTCACGCAGCGCGCCGTCGGGCAGCAGCACCTCGTGCTTCTCGAGCGCCACGCCGGTGGCGCTGACCGCGTCGGCGATCTCGCGCGTGCCGACCGAGCCGTAGAGCTTGCCCTCGGTGCCGGCCTTGGCCTTGATGGTCACTTCGGTGTCGCGCAGCGCCACGGCGCGCGCCTCGGCGGTGCCCAGACGCTCGGCCTGCGCCTTCTCGAGCTCCGCGCGACGCTGCTCGAACAGCGCGACGTTCTCCGCCGTCGCCGGGGTCGCCTTGCCGCTCGGCACCAGGTAGTTGCGGCCGTAGCCCGGCTTGACCTTGACCTTGTCGCCCAGATCACCCAGGTTCTGCACCTTCTCAAGCAGGATCACTTCCATCTTTACTTCCCCGATCGTCTTCAGTCGGTTGTCGAGTCGTCTTCAATCTTCCTGGCGCCATAGCGGCCCACCAGGTCGAACCAGGCGTTGACCAGCCCCACGGCGGCCAGCGCAACGGTCGTCTCGGGCAGCGCCAGCACCAGCAGCAGGTAGAGCCCCACCAGCCAGGCCACCCCTCCGCGTCGGCCACCGGCCAGTCCGTGCGCCATGGCCAGACCGGCCAGCGAGCACGGCACCAGGATCGCCGCCGCCATGTCCGTCATCACCCCGGGCGCCGCGCCCAGGGCCAGCACCGCGACGAACAGCGCAATCGCCGCCGTCGCGACCACCCGTGGCAGCCGCAGCGCGTGGAACTCGCGCCGGAAGCCACCCGGGTTGTAGAGACCGGCCTGCCAGGCGCGACCGATCAGCAACCCCAGCACCAGGTTGAACAGGCCCGCGGCCACCATCAACCCGGTCATGTACTCGCTCGCCGCGGCGATCACCTCGCGCAGCGCATCGGCCTGCCCGGCGTCGACCCCCTTGAGCGCCGGCTCGATCAGCGGGCCGAGCGTCGCGGCCCACCAGGGGCCCGGGTCGCCGAGCAGCAGGTGCACCGCGGCCACCGCCACCAGCCCGATCGCGCCGCACGCCGCGAACGCCGCGCCGAGGTCGACCGTGGCCCTGAGCACCATGGCGATGATCAGGATCGGCAGCCACAGCACCAGCGCGAAGCTCAGCGCCGGCAGCGGCGTGCCGAGCGACAGGAACGCCAGCACACCGGCCCCGACCAGCGCCAGGGCGAGCACCAGCAGCCCCTCGCGGCTGCCGCGGCGCAGCGACACCAGCGCCAGGGCCCCGGAGCTCAGCCAGCTGACCGGCGGCACCAGGGCCGACAGGACCGCGGTCGTCGCGACCACCAGGGTCGCCTGACCGCGCCCGCGCATTACGAATGAGGCCAGACCTCGCATCGTTCAAGCCAGGGCCGGTCGCGGGTCGACCGATTGCCCGGCGCGGACGCCCTTACTCGTGGGCGTCGCTGTACGGCAACAGGGCCAGGAAGCGCGCCCGCTTGATCGCGGTCGACAGCTGACGCTGGTACTTCGCCTTCGTGCCGGTGATGCGGCTCGGGACGATCTTGCCGGTCTCGGTGATGTAGTTCTTGAGGGTGACGAGATCCTTGTAATCGATCTCCTTGACCCCCTCGGCGGTGAAACGGCAGAACTTTCTGCGACGGAAATTGCGCGCCATGATCTCTCTCCGGTTCGGTTGCGACGGGGCCGGCGTCAGCCGGCGGCCTTCTCGTCGTCGGCTTCAGTGGCTTCAGTGGCTTCGGCAGCGTCGCCCTGCTCTTCGGCGTCGCCCTCACTCTCGCCAGCATCGCTGTCGGCTTCGCTCGAGGCTTCGTCCGAGGCTTCGTCCGAGGCGTCGCTCGGGGCATCGGCCGAGGCCGACTCGCCACGCTCCTCGTCGTCGTCGTCGCGACGCTCGCGGGGCTTGCGCTCGCTGCGCTCCTCGCCGCTCTTGGCCAACACCGACGGCTCGGTCTCCGCCTCGTCACGCTTGATGACCATGTTGCGCAGCACGGCGTCGTTGAACCGGAAGGTACTGAGCAGGTCGTCGAGGGCCTCCTGGCTGCACTCGACGTTCATCAGGATGTAGTGCGCCTTGTGCGCCTTCTGGATCGGGTAGGCCAGCTGGCGCCGCCCCCAGTCCTCCAGGCGGTGCACGGTGCCGCCCTTGCCCTCGATGCCGCCCTTGTAGCGCTCGACCATCGCGGGCACCTGCTCGCTCTGGTCCGGGTGGACCAGGAACACGATCTCGTAATGTCTCATGATGCTCCTTACGGATTGAGAGTCTCCCGCACCACGCGGTGAGACAAGGAGTCCCCGGTTCGGGGAAACGCGCATTGTAGGGGGTCGTCTGCCGCCACGCAACGATTTGCCCCCCGAAACCGTTGACAGGCCAGGCCCGAACCCGGATCATGTGCGGCTTGATCCAGATCCGGCAGGAGTCACGAACGTGGCCAATTCCGCACAAGCACGCAAGCGCGCCCGTCAGGCCGAGAAGCACCACCAGCTCAACGCCAGCCAGCGGTCGATGCTGCGCACCTACATGAAGCGCGTGGTCAACGCCATCGACGCCGGCGACGCCGGTGCCGCCGCCGAGGCCTACAAGAGCGCCTCGCCGATCATCGATCGCATGGCCGGCAAGGGCCTGATCCACAAGAACAAGGCCGCCCGCCACAAGTCACGCATGAACGCAAAGATCCGCGCGCTGCAAGCCTGACCCAGGCCTCATTGCGCAGAAGGAAGCCGGCGACAGCCGGCTTTTTTCGTTGTTGGGCCGGCTGTTGCGTAGGTCTACAATCACGATCACGGACCAACGTGACCGGGGCACGCCATTATGGCCGCTCACAATGTACAGCTAACCGAGAAACTGCAGTCCCTCCTGGCAAAGCGTCCGGAGGTCCTGTTCGCCTACCTGTTCGGTTCCCGGGCGCGTGGTCAAGCGGGGCCACTCAGCGATACCGACGTGGCTGTTTTCATCGACCCTTCCGTCGACCCATTCAATGCACGCCTGGTGCTCATCGAGGAACTGATGCGTCTGATCGGTGACGACCGGGTCGACGTGGTAACGCTCAACAATGCGTCGCCAGTACTGCGCCAAGCCGTAATCACGGATGGGGTCGTCGTCAAGGAAGAGAAGATTCTGCGGACCAGCTTCGAGGAGCAGGCAACTTGCGAGTACCTCGATACCGCCCACCTGCGCGCCACTCATGACGCCGCGGTCAAGCGCCGCCTGGCACAGCAAGTCACATGACCCCAGGCGAAACCATCAGTGCTCGACTGCAAAGGCTCGAGAGCTACCTGCAGCTTCTCGAGGGCTTTCGGACCGAGCCTCGTTCAGCGCTGCTCGGCGATCCGGTTAGACGGGGCGCACTCGAACGGTACATGCAGCTGGCCATAGAGGCCCTGCTCGACATCGGAAACCACCTGCTCGCCGGACGAGGGCTGGAACGTCCAGAAACCTATGCCGACGTCTTCAGGCTGCTTTGTGAGGCGGACCTCCTGAGCGAATCTCTGCTCGAGGAAAGCATCGGAATGGCGGGTTTCCGGAACCTTCTAGTGCACGATTACATGCGTCTGGAACCCGAGAAGCTCGGTGAAATCCTCGACACGAAGCTGGAGATCATGCGCCAGCTGGCATCGACGTTCGCCCACCAGATCTGAGCATCGTGCACGCCGG
>JAACFL010000035.1 GCA_009937385.1 Gammaproteobacteria bacterium
GTGATCGCCAACCCGCTCGACATCGTTCGCTACCTCGACGAGTTCTACAACCTGAGTCGCTCGATGAAGGGTGCCTCGGCCGAGCACGACCACGCCCCGAGCGGCATCACCAACCTGGAACAGCTCGTCGCGCTCGGTCGCGAGGGCAAGCTCGACGCCAACGACCGGCACGTGGTCAGCATCGTCGACTGGCTGCTGCAGTACGCCTTCGACCAGCGCGCCAGCGACATCCACATCGAGCCGCGCCGCGAGCAGGGCCACATCCGTTTCCGCATCGATGGCGTGCTGCATAGCGTCTACGAGATGCCGGCGACGGTGATGGTCGCCGTGACCAGCCGCCTGAAAGCGCTGGCCCGCATGGACGTGGTCGAGAAACGGCGCCCGCAGGACGGGCGGATCAAGACCAAGACCCCGTCTGGAGGCGAGATCGAGCTGCGTCTGTCGACCATGCCGACGGCGTTCGGCGAGAAGATGGTGCTGCGCATTTTCGATCCGGAGGTGCTGGTGCGCAGCTTCGCCGACCTCGGCTTCGCGAAGGCCGACCGCGAGCGCTGGCAGGAGATGGTCGGCCACGTCAACGGCATCGTGCTGGTCACCGGGCCGACCGGCTCGGGCAAGACCACGACCCTCTACTCGACGCTGAAGCAGCTGGCGCGGCCGGAGATCAACGTCTGCTCGGTCGAGGACCCGATCGAGATGGTCGAGGACAGCTTCAACCAGATGCAGGTGCAGACCGGGATCGGTGTCACCTTCGCCAGCGGCATCCGCACGCTGCTGCGCCAGGATCCGGACATCATCATGGTCGGCGAGATCCGCGACCGCGAGACCGCGGAGATGGCGATCCAGGCCGCCTTGACCGGGCACCTGGTGCTGTCGACGCTGCACACCAATGACGCACCGTCGGCGATCACCCGCCTGCTGGAGCTCGGCGTCGCCCCGCACATGGTGCGCGCGACGCTGCTCGGTGTGCTCGCTCAGCGCCTGGTGCGCACCCTCTGCCCGAGCTGTCGACGACCGGGCAGCCTCGAGGAGCAGGACTGGGAGGCGCTGGTTGCGCCGTGGAAGGTGGCCAGGCCCGAAGAGGTGCACGCCGCCGACGGCTGCCTCGAGTGCCGGCGCACCGGGTTCCGTGGTCGCGTGGGTCTCTACGAGAGCCTGCTGGTGAGCCAGGAGCTGCGGCGCCACATCAACACCGCCACCGATCTGGCCGACCTGCGCCAGGCCTGTTACCGGGAGGGCATGCAGCCGCTGCGCCTGGCCGGGGCGCGCAAGGTGGCCGCGGGCCTGACCACGGTCGAGGAGGTGCTCAACGTCGCGCCGGGGGCCGACGACTGAGCGACGGCCGGGGCGCCGGTCAGGGCGCCCAGCGCTGGTTCAGCGCGCGAAACACCCGATCCGGGTACCAGTTCTCTCCGAGGCTGCCGTTGTAGCGTGCCAGCGCGCGGCGCATGTTGCCCTGCTCGCGCTCGAGGTAGTAGCGCAGGATGGTGGTGCCGATGCGCAGGTTGGTGAGCGGGCGGAACAGGTTGGCCTCGGGCTGCTCGAGCTCCTTGAGCCAGAACGGCATCACCTGCATCAGCCCGAGGGCGCCCGCCTCCGAGATCGCGAAGCGGTCGAAATTGCTCTCGACCTCGATCACCGCCAGCACCAGCTCCGGTTGCAGGCTCGCGCGCCGTGCCTCCTTGTGCACCAGGCGTAGCAGTTCCAGGCGTTCGTCGGGTTCCGGGGCATTCGGCCGCGTGGCGAGACGCGACGACATGTCGACCAGCCATACCTCGGCGTCGAAACGGTCCGTGAAGCTGTCGCTGGCCGCGACCGCCTCGCGGACCAGTTCACGCAGGGTGTCGTCGGGACGCTCCCGTTGCGCCGAGGCCGGTCCGGCGAGCGCCAGCGCGACGAGCAGCAGGACGAGCCGCATCCACGGCACCCGGGGTCAGATCCGCTCCGACAGGAATGCGCCGATGCCGTCGAGCGGCACGTCGACGGCCGCTTCGTCGCTGCGTCCACGGTACTCGACCACGCCGCGGTCGAGGCCCTTTTCGCCGACCACCACGCGATGCGGCAGGCCGATCAGCTCGGCGTCGGCGAACATCACTCCGGGGCGCACGCCACGGTCGTCGAACAGCACCTCGATCCCGGCGGCGACCAGCGTGTCGTGCAGCGCATTCGCCGCCTCGCGCACGCGCTGCGATTTCGCCAGGTTCATCGGCAGCAGGGCGACCTGGAACGGAGCCAGAGGCGCCGGCCAGACGATGCCGCGCTCGTCGTGGTTCTGCTCGATGGCGGCGGCGGCGATGCGCGAGATGCCGATGCCGTAGCAGCCCATCGCCATCACCTGCTCGCGTCCCGCCTCGTCGAGCACGGTGGCGCCCATCGAGCGGCTGTACTTGTCGCCGAGCTGGAAGATGTGACCGACCTCGATGCCACGTGCTATCGACAGCGTGCCCTGGCCGTCGGGACTCGGGTCGCCGGGCAGCACGTTGCGCAGGTCGGCGACCTCCGGCAGCGGCACGTCGCGTTCCCAGTTGATGCCGAAGTGGTGCTTGTCATCGACGTTGGCTCCGGCACCGAAATCGCCCATGACCGCCACCGCGCGATCGACGATGCACGGAATCGGCAGCCCGACCGGGCCGAGCGAGCCCGGCCCGGCGCCGATCGCCGCACGGATCTCCTCCTCGCTGGCGAAACGCAGCGGCGCGGCCACCTGCGGCAGCTTCTCGGCCTTGATGGCGTTGAGCTCGTGGTCGCCACGCACCAGCAGCGCGATCAGCTCCGCGTCGACCTCCTCGGCCGCGGCGACGACCAGGGTCTTGACCGTCTTCTCGACCGGCAGGTCGAACTGGTCGACCAGCTGCTGGATGGTCTTGGCGTCCGGGGTGTCGACCAGGTGCATGGCCTGCTGCGGCTCCGGTCGCGTGGCGGACGGCGCGAGCGCCTCGGCCGTCTCGATGTTGGCGGCGTAGTCGCTGCCGTCGGAGAAGGCGATCGCGTCCTCGCCGGAATCGGCCAGCACCATGAACTCGTGTGACACGGCACCACCGATCGCACCGCTGTCGGCCGCGACCGCGCGGAAGCGCAGGCCACAACGCTCGAACACCCGGCTGTAGGCCTCGTGCATCCGCTCGTAGGTCTGCTGCAGCGAGGCCTGGTCGATGTGAAAGGAGTAGGCGTCCTTCATGATGAACTCGCGGGCGCGCATCACGCCGAAACGAGGCCGGATCTCGTCGCGGAACTTGGTCTGGATCTGGTAGTAGTTGACCGGCAGCTGGCGGTAGCTGCGCAGCTCGCGTCGGGCGATGTCGGTGATCACCTCCTCGTGGGTCGGACCGAAGCAGAACTCGCGCGCATGGCGGTCCTGCATACGGAGCAGCTCCGGCCCGTAGGCCTGCCAGCGGCTCGACTCCTGCCACAGCTCGGCAGGCTGCACCGCCGGCATCAGCAGTTCCAGCGCGCCGGCCGCGTCCATCTCCTCGCGCACGATGCGCTCGACCCGGCGCAGCACGCGCAGCCCGAGCGGCATCCAGCTGTAGATGCCGGCCGCCAGGCGCTGGATCATGCCGGCGCGCAGCATCAGCTGATGGCTGATCACCTCGGCGTCGGACGGGGTCTCCTTGAGGGTGGAGAGGGGAAACTCGGATACGCGCATGCTGGATCGGCTCCGCCTGTGGCAGGGAGGACGTTCAGGGAGAGGGGATTTTAGCCAGCAGCACCACGCCGGGTACAGCGCGGCACCGGGTCAGTTGCAGTTCTCGCGAACCTGCTTTTGCGCTTCTCGGGTCGCGGCCTGGCGTTCCTCGGCGGTGTAGCGCTTGGCCCGGGTGCCGTCACCCTGATTGATGCGCATCGGACGATTCAGCTTCAGTCGCTCAAGGTTTGATCGCGCTGCCGCGCAGTTGGCTTTCTTGAGTTCGGCGTTTTTGCGCTCGATTATGGCGTTCTCTTTTTCGATCCGCTCGCGTTCCTGCTGGGCCTTGAGCGCCTCTTCGTTCGCCTGGGCTTGCTCGGGTTTGTCGATCTGGACACCGGTGACATCAACCGGCTGGCTGGCAGGTTCTACGATCACCTCTCCGGGCTGGGGGGCCGGTTGTGGCGTTGCGCCATCTGCAGATTGCGGCAGTGGTGGCGGAGGTGGCGCCTGCATGCGTTGCGCCTGGACACCGGCCGGTGGCTGGTCGCCGTACTGGACGTTCCCGGAGGCGTCGGTCCAACGGTACGCGGCGCCCCAGGCGGTGCTGGCGGTCGTGAGCAGCGCGAGGCACGCGAACAGGACGCGGTGAGGTCGCCAATTCATCTTCATGGGCATCACTATAGACCCTCCGCAGTGCGTGTGGAAAGGCGCGCAGAAAGGGCCATCGTGGCCCGCATCATCTTGACCTCGGGGGCCTTAGCAAGTACTGTCGCTCGTTCGCCGATCGACCGGTTTCGCCTGTTCAGGCAGGCCCTTAACCCCGATCCTGCGCCCCCAATCGTCCGGCATCCAGGGGCCGGAGAGATGGAGATACGCGAAGTGGAACTGAACGGCTCCCAGATATTTGTGCAGTGCCTCAAGGAGGAGGGTGTCGACTTCGTCTTCGGCTACCCCGGCGGTGCCGTGCTGCACATCTACGACGCCATTTTCCAGCAGGAAGAGGTCAAGCACATCCTGGTCCGCCACGAGCAGGCCGCGACCCATGCCGCCGACGGCTACGCCCGCTCGACCGGCAAGCCCGGGGTCTGCCTGGTCACCTCCGGACCCGGGGCCACCAACGCCGTCACCGGCATCGCCACCGCCTACATGGACTCGATCCCGCTGGTGGTCTTCACCGGCCAGGTGCCGACCCACCTGATCGGCAACGATGCCTTCCAGGAGGTTGACACCATCGGCATCACGCGGCCCTGCGTGAAGCACAACTTCCTGGTCAAGGACGTTCGTGACCTGGCGCTGACCATCAAGAAGGCGTTCTACGTCGCCACCACCGGCCGCCCGGGCCCGGTCGTCGTCGACATCCCGAAGGATGTCACCGACCCGAACGTGCGCATCCCGTTCGTCTATCCCAAGTCGATCTCGATGCGCTCGTACAACCCGACCGTTAAGGGCAACCTGCGCCAGGTTAAGAAGGCCGTCGACCTGATGCTCGACGCCCGGCGACCGATGATCTACACCGGCGGTGGCGTGGTGCTCAACAACGCCGCGCCGCAGCTGACCAAGCTGGTCGAGAAGCTTAACTACCCGTGCACCAACACGCTGATGGGGCTCGGCGGATTCCCGGCAAGCCGACGCCAGTTCGTCGGGATGCTCGGCATGCACGGCACCTACGAGGCGAACATGGCGATGCACGACTGCGACGTGCTGATCGCCATCGGTGCGCGCTTCGACGACCGCGTGACCGGCAACATCGAGAAGTTCTGCCCCACGGCGCGTATCGTCCACATCGACATCGACCCGGCGTCGATCTCCAAGAACGTCAAGGTCGACGTACCGATCGTCGGCCCGGTCGGGCCGGTGCTCGACGACATGCTCAAGGTGCTCGACGAGAGCAAGCGCGAGCCCGACGCCGAGGCGATCACCGCGTGGTGGGAGAAGATCGACGGCTGGCGCGAGAAGGACTGCCTGAGCTACGACACGCAGAGCAAACTGATCAAGCCGCAGATGGTGGTCGACAAGCTCTACGAGGTCACCCACGGGGACGCGTTCGTCGCCTCGGACGTCGGCCAGCACCAGATGTGGGCGGCGCAGTACTACAGGTTCGACCTGCCGCGGCGCTGGATCAACTCGGGCGGCCTCGGCACCATGGGCTTCGGCCTGCCGGCGGCGATGGGCGTCCAGTTCGCCTACCCCGATGCGACGGTGGCCTGCGTCACCGGCGAGGGCAGCATCCAGATGTGCATCCAGGAGCTCTCGACCTGCAAGCAGTACGGCCTGCCGATCAAGATCATCAACCTGAACAACCGCTACCTCGGCATGGTGCGGCAGTGGCAGGAGTTCTTCTACCAGGGGCGCTACTCGATGTCCTACATGGATGCGCTGCCCGACTTCGTCAAGCTGGCCGAGGCCTACGGCCACGTCGGCATGCTGATCGACAAGCCGGGCGACGTCGAAGCGGCCCTGAAGGAGGCGATGGCGCTCAAGGACCGGCTGGTGTTCATGGACTTCATCACCGACCAGACCGAGAACGTCTACCCGATGATCCCGGCCGGCGGTGGCCTCAACGAAATGATCCTGGTGTAGAACGATGAGGCACATCATCTCGATTCTCCTGGAAAACGAGGCCGGTGCGCTGTCGCGGGTCTCCGGGCTGTTCTCGGCCCGCGGTTACAACATCGAGTCGCTCGCCGTGGCACCGACCGAGGACCCGAGCCTGTCGCGCATGACGCTGGTCACGCGTGGCGACGACGCGATCATCGAGCAGATCACCAAGCAGCTGAACAAGCTGGTCGACGTGGTCAAGCTCCAGGACCTGACCGAGGGGGCGCACATCGAACGCGAGATGATGCTGGTCAAGTCGCGCGCGGTCGCCGGTGACCGTGAAGAGATCAAGCGCCTGATCGACATCTTCCGTGGCCGGGTGATCGACGTCACCGACACCACCTACACCATGGAGCTGACTGGCGACAGCGACAAGCTCGACGCCTTCCTGCGCGCACTCGACCCGAAGCTGCTGCTCGAAGTGGTGCGCTCGGGTTCCAACGGCATCGCGCGCGGCGAACGCAGCCTGCGCGCCTGAATTCCCACCCACACGCTAGACATCCGCAGAAGGACTGACGCATGAAGGTCTACTACGACAAAGACGCCGACCTCTCCATCATCCAGGGTATGAAGGTCGCGATCCTCGGTTACGGCTCACAGGGCCATGCCCACGCGAACAACCTGAAGGATTCCGGCGTCGACGTGGTCGTCGGCCTGCGCGCCGGTTCGGCGTCGGTCGCCAAGGCCGAGCAGGCCGGGCTCACCGTGATGGCGCCCGACGAGGCGGCCAAGGCGGCCGACCTGGTCATGGTGCTGGTGCCCGACGAGCACCAGGCGGCGCTCTACCGCGACGTCATCGCCTCGAACCTCAAGCAGGGCGGGGCGCTGGCCTTCGCACACGGCTTCAACATCCACTTCGGCCAGGTGGTGCCGCGCGCCGACATCGACGTGTTCATGGTCGCCCCCAAGGGCCCAGGCCACCTGGTGCGCTCGACCTACACCCAGGGCGGCGGCGTGCCGAGCCTGATCGCCGTCTACCAGGACGCTTCGGGTCGCGCCAAGGAGGCCGCGCTCTCCTACGCCTCGGCCAATGGCGGCGGCCGGGCCGGCGTCATCGAGACCACTTTCAAGGAAGAGACCGAGACCGACCTATTCGGCGAGCAGGCCGTGCTGTGCGGCGGCACGACAGCGCTGGTGCAGGCCGGTTTCGAGACCCTGGTCGAGGCGGGCTACGCGCCTGAGATGGCCTATTTCGAGTGCCTGCACGAGCTCAAGCTGATCGTCGACCTGATGTACGAGGGCGGCATCGCCAACATGCGCTACTCGATCTCGAACACCGCCGAGTACGGCGACCTGACCCGTGGTCCACGCATCATCACCGACGAGACCAAGGACGAGATGCGGCGCATCCTGTCCGAGATCCAGAACGGCGAGTTCGCACGCGAGTTCATCGCCGAGAACCAGGCCAACGCCCCGGTACTCAAGGCCAAGCGGCGCATCGGCCAGGAACACCTGATCGAGACGGTCGGCGAGAAGCTGCGCGGCATGATGCCGTGGATCCAGGCCGGCAAGATCGTCGACAAGAGCAAGAACTGAGCCCGGCCCTACCCGCACCGGGTGGGGTGACCTGCCGTGGTCGTACGCAAATACCGGCTGCCGGTGGCCAGCGTCGCGTTGCTGGCGCTGCTGCTGCAGGTCTTGTACGGCACGGCGGTCGCACTGCTGCCATGGTTGATCACCGCGCTGCTGTTGTGGCTGTTTCGCGACCCGCCGTTGCGCGCCCGGTCCCACCCGATGGCCCTGGTCAGCCCGGTGCGTGGCACCGTGCGCGCGGCCGGTCCGGGTGAGGACCCCTACGAAGCGGATCGCAGCGGTCACCTGGTGCAGATCGATGCCGACTGGCGTGGGCCTTACCTGGTGCGCTGCCCGATCGAGGGTTCGGTGGTCGAGCAGTGGTCCGAGTGGCGGGATCCCGTCACCGGGTCAAGGCACCGTGGGAGGGCGCTGCGCATCCGTACCGACGAGGGCGACGAGGTGCTGCTGGCCCTGGCCGGACGGGTGACGGTCGACCTGGGGCGGTACCTCGGCATCGGCGATCGGGTCGGGCACGCCAAGGCCATCGGCCTGATGCCGTTCGGGGGGCGCGCGGCGCTGCACTTCACCGGCCATGGCCGGATCCTGGCCACCCCGGGACAGCGGGTCCTCGCCGGCGTCGATCCGGTCGCGGAACTGATCCACGATTGAGCTTCACGGCCGGGCGCTGACCCGCGCCTGCGGCTGTGGCATCCTTCGACTCCCGGCCCCGGAGGCAAGCGGCAATGAACGACGAGCAGGCCAGCGAGACGCAGGTCGACCGGCCCCGGCGCCGGCGCGGCATCTACCTGCTGCCCAACGCACTGACCACCGCGGCGCTGTTCGCCGGCTTCTACGCCATCGTCGCCGCGATGCACGACCGTTTCGAGGCCGCGGTGATCGCGATCTTCGTCGCCATGGTCCTCGACGGCCTCGACGGCCGCGTCGCGCGCATGACCCAGACCCAGAGCGACTTCGGTGGCGAGTACGACAGCCTCGCCGACATGGTCTCGTTCGGGCTCGCACCGGCGCTGGTGGTCTACGCGTGGGCGCTCGACACCCTCGGCAAGACCGGCTGGCTGGCCGCCTTCGTATTCACCGCCGGTGCCGCGTTGCGCCTGGCGCGCTTCAACACCCAGAAGGGCGTGGTCGACAAGCGCTACTTCCAGGGTCTCGCCAGCCCGACCGCCGCGGCGCTGGTCGCCGGGCTGGTCTGGGTCGGCGTCGACCTCGGCGTGGAAGGCGAGGAGATGAGGCTGGTCGCCTTCGCGGTCACCGTCGCCGCCGGGCTGCTGATGGTCAGTAACCTGCGCTATCGAAGTTTCAAGGACTTCGACGCCCGTGGCCGGGTGCCGTTCATGGTCGCCGTGGTGGTGATGCTGCTGTTCACCATCGTCTTCATCCAGCCGCCGCTGATGCTTTTCGCACTGGCGAGCGCCTACACCCTGTCCGGCATCGTCATGACCCTGGTCGAGCTGCAACGCCGCCGGCGTGAACGACGGCGTGGCGACGACAACCGCCCCTGAACCCATGCAACGGAGCGCCCGATGACCGACCGGCTGATCATCTTCGACACCACGCTGCGCGACGGCGAGCAGAGCCCCGGTGCGACCATGACCCGCGACGAGAAGCTGCGCATCGCGCGTGCCCTCGAGCGCATGCGCGTGGACGTCATCGAGGCGGGTTTTCCGAACGCCAGCCCGGGCGATTTCGAGGCCGTGCGCACGATCGCGACCACGGTCCGCGACAGCCGGGTGTGCGGCCTGGCACGCGCGACCGACGCCGACATCGACCGCGTCGGCGAGGCGCTGGCCGGCATCGACAACGGCCGCATCCACACCTTCATCGCGACCTCGCCGATCCACATGCGCGAAAAGCTGCGCATGGAGCCCGACGAGGTCGTCGCGCGCGCGGTGGCGGCGGTCAAGCGCGCGCGGCAGCACACCGACGACGTCGAGTTCTCGCCCGAGGATGCCGGCCGCTCCGAGCAGGACTTCCTGTGCCGCGTGCTCGAGGCGGTCATCGACGCCGGCGCGACCACGGTCAACATCCCCGACACCGTCGGCTACAGCGTGCCGGCGCAGTTCGGTGGCCTGATCGGCGAGCTGATCGCGCGCATCCCCAATGCCGACAAGGCAGTCTTCTCGGTGCACTGCCACAACGACCTGGGCCTGGCGGTCTCGAATTCGCTGGCCGCGGTGCAGCACGGCGCGCGCCAGGTCGAGTGCACCATCAACGGCCTGGGCGAACGCGCCGGCAACGCCGCGCTCGAGGAGATCGTCATGGCGGTGCGCACGCGCGGTGACGTGTTCGACCTCGAGGTCAGCCTCGACACCACGCAGATCGTGCCGTGCTCGCGGCTGGTCTCCGGCATCACCGGCTTCCCGGTGCAGCCGAACAAGGCCATCGTCGGCGCCAACGCCTTCGCGCACGAGTCGGGCATCCACCAGGACGGCGTGCTCAAGAGCCGCGAGACCTACGAGATCATGCGCGCCGAGGACGTCGGCTGGAGCGCCAACCGCCTGGTCATGGGCAAGCACTCCGGGCGCAACGCCTTCCGCACCCGGCTCGCCGAGCTCGGCGTCGAGTTCGCCTCCGAGGAGGAGCTCAACGAAGCCTTCGCGCGCTTCAAGGAGCTCGCCGACAAGAAGCACGAGATCTACGACGAGGACCTGCAGGCGCTGGTCACCGAGACCAACCTGGCGGCATCCAACGAGCACTACCGTCTGGTCGCGATGCGCGTCTGCTCGGAAACGGGCGAAACGCCGAGCGCACGCGTGACGCTGCAGGTCGACGGCACCGAGCAGCGCGCGACGGCCGAGGGCGGAGGACCGGTCGACGCCTCGTTCCGGGCCGTCGAGGCCATCGTCGAGAGCGGCGCCAAGCTGCTGCTCTACTCGGTCAATGCCATCACCAGCGGCACCGACGCGCAGGGCGAGGTGACCGTGCGCCTGCAGCGCGAAGGACGCATCGTCAACGGGCAGGGTGCCGACACCGACATCGTCATCGCCTCCGTCAAGGCCTACCTCAACGCGCTGAACAACCTCAGCCACGAGTCCACCCGCCGGCACCCGCAGGGCGGCGACGTCTGAGCGTCACGGGCATGGACGCGGCGCGGCGACGGGAGGTCCTGCAGGCGCTCGGCATCGAGCTCTGGGTCGCGCGCGCAGCGGATCTCGAAACGCCCGCCGGGGATGAGCCCGTGAGCTCCGGCCCTGCCGAGTCCGCGGTGCCGGTTTCGCCTGAAGCGCCAGCGCCGGTGCCGGAATCGCCGGCTGCCCCGGTGGCCGGGCTCGACTGGCCCGACCTCGAATCCTCGGTGGCCGGGTGTCGCCGCTGCGGCCTCAGCGAAGAACGGACGCAGACCGTATTCGGCGTCGGGGCGCGCACCGCCGACTGGATGATCGTCGGCGAGGCGCCGGGAGCCGAGGAGGATCGCCAGGGCGAACCGTTCGTCGGCGCTGCCGGCCAGCTGCTCAACCAGATGCTGCGCGCCGTGGGATTCCGTCGTGAGCAGGTGTTCATCGCCAACACGTTGAAGTGCCGCCCACCAGGCAACCGCGATCCCCACGCCGACGAGCTCGCCGCGTGCCGGCCCTACCTCGATCGCCAGATCGAGCTCGTGCGCCCACGCCTGCTGCTGGTCGTTGGACGCATCGCGGCGCAGGCACTGCTCGCCAGCGACCTGCCGATCGGCCGCCTGCGTGGCCGGGTGCACACGCTGCCGGGCCTCGGCATTCCGGTCGTCGCGACCTACCATCCCGCCTACCTGCTGCGCTCGCCCGAACAGAAGCGGCGCGCCTGGCACGACCTGTTGCTGGCCTGCTCCGTGGCAGCGCCCGAGGGCGATGGCGGCGCGCGCTGACCGCCTGCCTCCACGGCTGCGGCCGATGGCGAGCGAGGACCTCGGCGCGGTGCTCGCGATCGAGCAGCGTGCCTACCCGAGTCCCTGGAGCGAGGGCATCTTCCGCGACTGCCTGCGCGTCGGTTACGACGCCTGGGTGATCGAGGAGGGTGGTCAGCTGGCCGGCTACGGCCTGCTGTCGGTCGCTGCAGGCGAGGCGCACCTGCTGAACCTCTGCATCGATCCCGAGCGCCAGGGGCATGGCCTAGGTCGCCGCCTGCTGGAGCTGCTGCTCAGGCGTGCCGCGGCCCGTGCTGCACGCACCCTGTTTCTCGAGGTGCGGCCCTCCAACGAGCGCGCGCTGCGTCTCTACCACGCCGCCGGCTTCAGCGAGATCGGTCACCGCAAGGATTACTACCCGGACGGCACCGGCCGCGAGGATGCCGTGGTGCTCTCCGTGTCGCTCTAGACCCCGCGCAGGCCGCGTCGGCTGCGCTATAATCCGCGCCCCGTCGTCGCCCGACCGTCGTCCCAGCGCATGCCCTCGACCGCCACCGAAGCCGCCCGTCGCCGTACGTTCGCGATCATCTCGCACCCCGACGCGGGCAAGACCACGCTGACCGAGAAGCTGCTGCTGTTCGGCGGCGCGATCCAGCTCGCCGGCACGGTCAAGGGGCGCAAGTCAAGCCGCCATGCCACCTCCGACTGGATGGAGCTGGAGAAGCAGCGCGGCATCTCGGTGACCTCGTCGGTGATGCAGTTCCCCTACCGCGACTGCGTGGTCAACCTGCTCGACACCCCGGGTCACGAGGACTTTTCCGAGGACACCTACCGCACGCTGACCGCGGTCGACGCGGCACTGATGGTGATCGACAGCGCCAAGGGCGTCGAGGCGCGCACCGTCAAGCTGATGGAGGTGTGTCGGCTGCGCGACACACCGATCGTCACGTTCGTCAACAAGCTCGACCGCGAAGGGCGCGCACCGCTGGAGCTGCTCGACGAGATCGAGTCGGTGCTCGGCATCGACTGCGCGCCGTTGACCTGGCCGATCGGCATGGGCCGCGACTTCATCGGCGTCTACGACCTGCGCGAGGAGGCGGTGCGCCTGTTCGACGACGACCATCCCGACGGCCGGCTGGCGTCCCTCGACGATCCGGACCTGGCCGCACGCCTGCGCGGTTCGCACGCCGACCTGGCCGACGAGCTGGAGCTGGTCCGCGAGGCGGCCCACCCCTTCGATCCGGAGGCGTTCCTGGCCGGTCGCCAGACGCCGGTCTTCTTCGGCTCGGCGCTGCACACCTTCGGCGTGCGCCAGCTGCTCGACACCTTCGTCGAGGTCGCGCCACCACCGCAGCCGCGCGACGCGACCCAGCGCGTGGTCGCCGCCGACGAGGAGAAGTTCTCCGGTTTCGTGTTCAAGATCCAGGCGAACATGGACCCCGCGCACCGCGATCGCGTCGCCTTCCTGCGCGTCTGTTCCGGTAGCTACAAACGGGGCATGCGCATGCGCCACGTGCGTCTCGGCCGCGACGTGCAGGTGGCCAACGCCATCACCTTCCTCGCCTCCGATCGCGATCACGTCGAGGACGCCTGGCCGGGTGACATCATCGGCCTGCACAACCACGGCACCATCCAGATCGGCGACACCTTCACCCAGGGCGAAGAGCTGCGCTTCCACGGCGTGCCGAATTTTGCCCCGGAGCTGTTCCGCCGCGCCGAGTTGCGTGATCCGCTGCGCGCCAAGGCGCTGCGCAAGGGGCTCGAGCAGCTGTGCGAAGAGGGGGCGAGCCAGCTGTTCATGCCGCTGCGCAACAACGACCTGATCGTCGGCGCGGTCGGTACGCTGCAGTTCGACGTCACCGCCTTCCGACTCAAGAACGAGTACAACGTCGACTGCGTGTTCAGCAACGTCCAGCTGGCCACCGTGCGCTGGGTCGAGTGCGACGACCAGAACGAGCTCGAGCGTTTCCGCGACAAGCATCACGACCAGCTGGCCCTCGACGGCGCCGGGCGCCTGGTCTACCTCGCCCCGACCCGGGTCAACCTCGAGCTGGCGATCGAGCGCTGGCCCGAGATCCGTTTCCAGGCGACGCGGGAGCAGTAGCATGACGATCGGCGGGTCACAGGCCGACGCACCGGTGGTCGCGATCGACGGCCCGAGCGGTTCCGGCAAGGGCACCATCAGCCAGCTGCTCGCCGCGCGTCTCGGCTGGCACTACCTCGACAGCGGTGCGCTCTACCGCCTCACCGCGCTGGCCGCCGCACGCCACGGCGTCGCGCTCGACGATGCCGCCGGGCTGGCGCGTCTCGCCGCCGCGCTCGACGTGCGCTTCGAGATCGACGGCGACGGGGAGCGCACCCTGCTCGACGGCGCACCGGTCGGCAGCGAACTGCGCAGCGAAACCACCGGGGACGGCGCCTCGCGTGTGGCCGCGCTGCCGGAGGTGCGTGCCGCGCTGCTCGGACGCCAGCGCGCCTTCCGGGACACCCCGGGACTGGTGGCCGACGGGCGTGACATGGGCACGGTGGTTTTCCCGTCTGCCGAGATCAAGATCTTCCTCACGGCGAGCCCCGAGGCGCGCGTCGAGAGGCGTTATAAGCAGTTGAAGGAGAAAGGAATAGATGCTAATCTTGCCGGCCTGTCGGAGGAGCTGGCCGAGCGTGACCGGCGCGATAGTGAACGTGATGCGGCGCCGCTGAGGCCCGCAAGTGACGCGGTCGTCGTTGACTCGACCGCGCTCGATATCGCCGCCTGTCTCGATCGTTGTCTCGAGATCGTCCGGCAGCGCCTGTCCTGAGGCAGGCACGACCGTCGTCCACGCCTGGCGTGGTGCGGCGTTTTTTGGTCCCGGGTCGGGTGATCCGGGTGGCTTAAACAACCCGACGCGCAAGCGTCATCCCAAGGGTCCGTGCCCACGGGCATGGAATTTCAGGTCAATCCAGTAATGAGCGAAAGCTTCGAGCAGTTGTTTGAACAGAGCCTGGCGAACGCCGAGATGCGGCCGGGCAACGTGGTCACCGGGATCGTCGTCGAGATCCAGTCCGATTACGTCGTCGTCAATGCGGGCCTCAAGTCCGAGGGCATGATCCCGATCGAGCAGTTCAAGAGTCCCGGTGGCGAACTCGAGGTCGCGGTCGGTGACGAGGTCGAGGTGCACCTCGACGCGGTCGAGGACGGCTGGGGCGAGACCCGCCTGTCGCGCGAAAAGGCCAAGCGCGCCCAGTGGTGGACCAAGCTCGAGAAGGCATTCGCAGCCGATGAGCCGGTCAACGGCATCATCAACGGCAAGGTCAAGGGCGGATTCACCGTCGAGATCGGTGAGGTGCGTGCGTTCCTGCCCGGCTCGCTGGTCGATGTGCGCCCGGTGCGTGACACCACCTACCTCGAGGGCAAGGACCTCGAGTTCAAGGTCATCAAGCTCGATCGCAAGCGCAACAACGTCGTGGTCTCGCGTCGTGCCGTGGTCGAGGCAGAGTACAGCGCCGAGCGCGAGAAGCTGCTCGAGAACCTGCAGGAAGGCCAGGAGCTCAAGGGCATCGTCAAGAACATGACCGACTACGGCGCCTTCGTCGATCTCGGTGGCGTGGACGGCCTGCTGCACATCACCGACATGGCGTGGAAACGCGTCAAGCACCCGTCCGAGGTGGTCAATCTCGGCGACGAGATCGCGGTCAAGGTGCTGCGCTTCGATCGCGAGCGCAACCGTGTCTCGCTCGG
>JAACFL010000212.1 GCA_009937385.1 Gammaproteobacteria bacterium
CGTGGTTTCGGCGCTGGTCGGGGTGGGGGGCGGGAGCATGAGCGTGCCGTTCATGACCTGGTGCAACGTCCCGGTGCGTCGGGCGATCGCCACCTCGGCTGCGATCGGCTTCCCGATCGCGGTGGGTGGCAGCGTGGGGTTCGCGCTGGCCGGCCTCGACGACCCGGCGCTGCCTGAGTACGCGCTGGGCTATCTCTACCTGCCGGGTGGGGTGCTGGTGGGACTGACCAGCATGCTCTTCGCGCCACTCGGTGCGCGCATCGCGCACGCCATCGATCCGCGCTGGTTGCGCTACGGCTTCGCCTCGACGCTCTGCGTGGTCGGGGTGCGCATGCTGCTCGGCTGAGACGCCTGCTCGAGGGCCGATTCGAGATCGCGGACCTGCTCCGGATCGAGGCGGCCCTCGCTCGCCGCGAGCCGAATCGCCGAACGGGCCAGCAGGCCGTAGAGGTCACCCAGCCCGGCCTCGTGGATCGCGACGGCATGCGCTTGGCGCGCGACCAGGTTCGCGTCGCCTCGCGCCACCGGCCCGGTCAGTGCCGCGCCGGGACCCAGCGAAAGGGCGCTGTCGACCGCGCCACGCACCAGCGGGCCGATCAGCTGGCGACCGGCTGGTGTAGCGATACCCGCTGCCTCGAGCAGGCGCAGCGCAGCATCGATCAGCACGGTGACGTAATTGGAGGCGAAGACGCCGCCCGCGTGGTAGAGCAGCTTGGCGTCACCGTCGATCTGCAGCGGCCGCGCGCCGATCGCCTCGAACGCCGGCTCGAGCATCTCCATGGCCTGGTCGTCGCCCTCGAGAGCGCAGAACGTACCGGCGAACGTCTCCAGGGAGTGGGCCGGGTCGGCAAAGCTGTGCATCGGGTGTGCGCTGGCGACCGCGGCGCCTGCCGCGCGCAGCGGATCGAGCACGCTGGCCGGATGGGCGCCGCTGCAGTGGAAGGCCACGCTGCCTGGTCCGACCCCGGATTGCTCGGCCAGCCACGCCGCGGCATCGGCGAGCTGGTCATCGGGCACCGCGAGCAGGGCGAGCTCGACTTGCCCGGGGTGGTCGGACAGGGTCAGGGGCTGCCCGGAGCCGATGAACTCGACCGCGGATCGGGCCGAGGCTGCCGAGCGCGCGAACACGTCGCCAATCCTGAACGTCCCGCGATCTTGCCAGAGGCGTGCCAGGGTCCGTCCGAGACGACCCGCACCGATGAGGGTCAGGGTGCGATGGTTGGATGGGGGAGGGGGCATGCAGTGGGCCGGGCAAAAAGAACCCGGCGTTGGTGCCGGGTGCAGGGATGAAAGTCCAGAATCAACTCGCTTCGAATTCCATACTAGAACAGATGGTTTGGCGGGCGATGACCTGGGTCAACCGTGTGTTCAGAAACGTCCCTCGACGGTGGTCAGGCCGAGCGATTTCCAGGCCTGCATGCCGCCGCGGTAATAGAAGATGCGCTCCGGTGGGTAGCCTTCGCGCACCATGGCCCGTATCGCGGTCGGCGACTGCCCGCACCAGGCGCCGTTGCAGAACAGCAGCACCTCCTTGGCGCCGGTGCAGTCCCAGCGTCCGTCGGCGCGCACGCAGCCGAGCTCGTCGAGGCGGACCGCCATCTCGGTGTAGGGCATGTTGATCGCTCCGGGAATGGTCTCCTTGAAGTAGTAGTTCTCGGTGCGCCCGTCGATCAACAGGCCGCGCCCTTCTCGCAGGAAGTCGATCAGTTCGAGCTCGCCAACCGTGCTGACTCCTGCAGCCGGGCTCATCGGTTGGATGCAGAACGGCGGACAGGGCCGCGAGGTCATCGAGTAGTTCGGATCGATGGTCGAGAAGGTGTCCTGGTCGCGGCGGATCGCCACCGGCCCGTCCTCGGTCTGGATCTCGACCTCGAACAGGTCGGCGGTGATGCCGACCTCTTCGCCCAGCGCCAGCGTGGACGCGAGCAGGGTGGAGGCGCAGAGTGCAGTTAAAAGAAAGCGTTTCATCGTGCAGCCCCTGATATGGCTCTAAGCCTAGTAGCATGGCTGCCACAGGGCCGCAACCGCGGCACCACATGTCGGCAGATGCGATCGCGGCGACGCGGATCGTGGTTCGTAGTGGAGTCTCGGGCTTGCGACTGCCATGCGCCAGATGGCACATGTCGTGGATTGCGGACTGCTTCCTTGTTCCCTCATGGGGGCTCGGGTATAACCGGACGGCCCTCGAGGAGCCCATCCCGTGTCGATTGAACTGACCGTCGTCGTCCCCACCTACAACGAACGTGCCAACGTAGGCCCGCTGGTCGGGCTGCTCGACAGCGCGCTCGATGGGATCGCCTGGGAGGTGCTGTTCGTCGACGACGACTCGCCCGATGGCACCGCCGACGCGGTGCGCGCCCTCTCGCGGGAGGATGGCAGGGTCCGCTGCCTGCAGCGAATCGGTCGGCGCGGCCTGTCATCGGCCTGCATCGAGGGGATCATGGCCAGTTCCGCGCCCTACGTCGCGGTCATGGATGCAGACCTGCAGCACGACGAGACCCTGCTGCCGGGCATGCTCGAGCAGCTGCGCGCCGATGCGGCCGACGTCGTGGTCGGCAGTCGCTACATGGGCGGCGGCAGCACCGGTGACCTTGCCTCGGGGCGCGTCTGGATCAGCCGCATCGCCTCGGCTCTGGGCCAGCTGGTGCTCAAGGCGCGGGTCAGCGACCCGATGAGTGGCTTCTTCATGTTGCAGCGTGGCTACTTCGAGCGGGTCGCCCGTGACCTCTCAGGCAAGGGCTTCAAGATCCTGCTCGACCTGCTCGCGTCGGGCCGGCGCGAGGTGCGCGTCGCCGAGTTGCCGTACCGCATGCGCGCACGCCAGCACGGCGACAGCAAGCTCGACACCATGGTGGTCTGGGAGTACCTGGTGCTGATCGCCGACAAGCTGTTCGGTCGCTACGTTCCGGTGCGCTTCGTGTTGTTCGTCGGCGTCGGCATGACCGGGGTCGTGCTGCACCTGCTGGTGCTTGGGCTGCTCCATCAGCTGCTCGACGTGGGATTCCTGGTCGCGCAGGCCAGCGCCACGCTGCTGGCGATGACCTCCAATTACTTCCTCAACAACGTCTTTACCTACCACGATCAGCGACTGCACGGCCTGGCCCTGTGGCGCGGCCTTCTAACCTTCTACCTCGCCTGCAGCATTGGTGCGGTGATCAACGTCGAGTTCGCCGATTTCCTGTTCCGGCAGGCGTTTCCATGGTTCGTCGCCGGGTTTCTCGGTGCGGTGGCCGGTGCGGTCTGGAACTACGCGGTGACCGCGACGTTCACCTGGCGCACGGCGAGCAGCAAGCGGACCGAGCAAGAATGAGCGGTGAACCCGCTGTTGTGATTGCCGGGATGGAGCGGCTCCGCCGGCCTTTCGCCGCGCTCCATGCATGGCTGTCGCGACGCCCCGAACTCGAGACGTGGTCGTTGCGCAACGAATGGCCATGGCCTGTGGCGGTCGCGGTCGGGCTGTTCCTGTTCTATGCGTGGTGTTCGCCGCGGACGATCGCACTCGAGGACGATGGCCTGTTCGTCATGGCGAGCTACTTCAACGGCATCGCCCATCCGCCCGGCTATCCGGTCTTCACGCTGATCGGCCACCTGTTCTCGCAACTGCCATTCGGTAGCGTCGCGTGGCGCGTGCACTTGGTCAGTGCTTTGTTCGGTGGACTGACCTGCGCCGTGATCTGGTGCATAGCGCGCAGCCTGGTGCCGTCGCGCCCAATTGCCACTGCGTCAGCCCTGGCCTACGGCTTTTCGGAGGTGTTCTGGTCTCAGGCGATCATCGCCGAGGTCTACACCCTCAACACCTTCATCACGTTCCTGGTCGTCTTCATGCTTTTGGAGATGACTCGGTTCAGGCCCAAAACACCGTCGGTCGACGCACCGGACGTGGACCGGACTGGCGCACTGGCACTTGGCTTCGTCTACGGCATCGGACTCAGTAATCACTGGCCGTTGCTGGTGCTTTTCAGTCCAGCCTACCTGCTGCTCGCCTGGCCGGTCATTGGCCCGTTGCTGCGCAGGCCCATGGCACTGTTCTTGGGTCTG
>JAACFL010000213.1 GCA_009937385.1 Gammaproteobacteria bacterium
TGAAAATCTGGTTTATCGGACCCGTGGTGATCCGTTCCGGGAACCCGATTCTAGTCTGAGATGCGCCCATCATGCTTATCGGACCATCAGGTCTGTCTGATGATCGTAGGGTGTCGGGTGCTGACATCTAAGGATGTTCGAGCCTCGGTGATTCGCTATTCTTGCCAGGCACCAGGCCGGCGATGGCCACACGGACACAGAAGAACACCAGGAGGGACCCGATGAGCGCCAAGTACGTCTACGCCTTCGAGGAGGGTGACGGCCACGACAAGCAACGTCTCGGTGGCAAGGGCGCCAACCTTTGCGAGATGACGCGCATCGGGCTCAACGTCCCGCCCGGGTTCGTGATCACCACCGAGGCGTGCCTCGCCTACCTCGCCGACGACGACCGTAACTTGCCCGATGGCGCCATGGAGCAGGTGCGCGAGCACGTCGCGCGTCTCGAGCAGGCGACCGGCAAGGGTTTCGGCGACCCAGCCGACCCCCTGCTGGTCTCGGTGCGCTCCGGTTCGGCGCTGTCGATGCCGGGCATGATGGACACCATTCTGAATCTCGGACTCAACGCCGCGACCCTTGATGGGCTGATCCGCCACACCGGAAACGCCCGATTCGGCTGGGACGCCTACCGTCGCTTCATCCAGCTCTACGGCAAGATCGCACTGGGCGTCGATGATGCACTCTTCGACGCCGAGTTCGCGAAGGCCAAACGCCGCGTCGGCGCGCGCCAGGATGTCGATCTCTCCGCCTCGGCGCTCGAGAGCGTCACCGGTCGTTTTCTGCAGATCGTCCGCGAGCAGACCGGGCGGCCGTTTCCCGAAGACGTCTACGAGCAGCTCGAGCTGGCCGTCAAGGCGGTGTTCAACTCCTGGATGGGCAAGCGCGCGATCGACTACCGGCGCGAGTTCCACATCACCCAGGAAATGGCCAACGGTACCGCGGTCAACGTCGTCACGATGGTGTTCGGCAACCTCGGTGACGACTGCGCGACCGGCGTCGGCTTCACGCGCGACCCCGGCACCGGCGAGAACCGCATGTTCGGCGAGTACCTGGTCAACGCCCAGGGTGAAGACGTCGTCGCCGGCATCCGCACGCCGAAGCCGGTCGACGAGCTCGCCAATGAGATGCCCGAAATGCATGGCGAGCTGGTTGCGCTGCGCGACCGCCTCGAGGCGCACTACAGAGAGGTGCAGGACTTCGAGTACACCATCGAGCGCGGCAAGCTCTACTGCCTGCAGACCCGCAACGGCAAGATGAACGCCGTGGCCACGGTGCGTACCTCGGTCGAGATGGAGGCCGAGGGATTGATCACCCGTGAGCAGGCGCTGCTGCGCGTTAACCCGGAAAGCCTCGAACAGCTCCTGCATCCCCACCTCGACGACGCCCACCTCGCGGACGAGCCTCTGGCGACCGGGCTGCCGGCATCGCCCGGCGCCGCAGCAGGCAAGTGTGTGTTCGACGCCGATCGCGCCGAGCTGCTCGGGCGTGCCGGAGAGAAGGTGATCCTGGTCCGCGAGGAGACCAAGCCCGAGGACATCCACGGATTCTTCGCGTCACAGGGCATCCTGACCAGCCGCGGCGGCAAGACCTCGCACGCGGCGGTCGTCGCGCGTGGCATGGGCAAGCCGTGCGTGGCAGGCGCCGAGGGCATCGAGGTCGACGTCGGCAAGCGTCGCGCGGTGGTCGGTGAGCAGATCCTCGAGGAGGGCGACGTCATCACCATCGACGGTGGGTCGGGTCGGGTCTATGCCGGTGCCATTCCCACCGTCGAACCCGAGTTTTCGGCCGAACTGCAAACGCTGCTCGGCTGGGCCGACGAAGCCGCGCGCCTCGGCGTACGCGCCAACACCGACACCCCGGACGGCGCCACCCAGGCGGTGCGCTACGGCGCGCAGGGCATCGGGCTGTGTCGTACCGAGCGCATGTTCAACGCGATCGAACGGCTGCCGATCGTCGTCGACATGATCCTCGCAGAGAACCGCGATGCACGGCAGGAGGCGCTCGATCGCCTGCTGCCGATCCAACGCGCCGACTTCGACGGGATCTTCCGCGCCATGGCCCCGCGCCCGGTGACCATTCGCCTGCTCGACCCTCCGATCCACGAGTTCCTGCCGAGCGAGGCCGAACTGCGTGAGGAGATCGACGAGTTGAGCGACTACCAGGCCCAGCAGCGCGGCCGACGGGCGTTGCTGCTGACCCGACCCTACCTGCCCGATGGCGGTGCCACGGGACAGGACGAGCTCGCCGCGGTTGAGCAGGAACTCGAACAGCTCGGCCAGGCCATCGCGGTCCGCGAGCGGATGCTGGCCAAGGTGCGTGAGCTGTTCGAGGTCAACCCGATGCTCGGCCACCGGGGCGTTCGGCTCGGCATGACCTACCCGGAGATCTACGCCATGCAGATCCGGGCCGTGCTCGAGGCGGCGGCCGACTGCGCGGCCGACGGTGTCGAGGTGACGCCCGAGATCATGGTCCCTCAGGTCTGTACCGGGCGTGAACTCGAGCGCATTCGCGCGCTCGCCGACGAATTGCGCGATGCGATCCAGGCCGAGCGCGGGGTCTCGGTCGATTACAAGTTCGGTTCCATGATCGAGGTGGTGCGTGCCTGCATGCGCGCAGGGGACATCGCCGGGATTGCCGAGTTCTTCTCGTTCGGTACCAACGACCTGACCCAGGCCACCTTCTCGTTCTCGCGCGAGGACGCCGAGAACAAGTTCCTGCCGTTCTACAACGAGCAGAACATCCTGATGGACAACCCGTTCGAGGTGCTCGACGTGGAGGGCGTCGGGCAGCTGATGAAACTGGCAATCGAATGGGGCCGAGAGGCACGGCCGGAGCTCAAGGTGGGCATCTGCGGGGAGCAGGGCGGTCACCCGGCGTCGATCCGCTTTTGTGACGCGATCGGGCTGGACTACGTCTCCTGCTCGGGGCCGCGGGTCCCGGTGGCTCGACTTGCGGCAGCGCATGCGACGCTTTCTGGAGATGCGTCTATAACCTCATGATAAATAATGAACATCCTGATGACTTGGCGTATCATATCGGGGCCTGTTTCCCCTGGTCTTCCCTTGACATTTACACGTGCCGCCCCCATTGTGCAATGCAACATAAAGCATGCCTTGGGGGTGTGTGATGAATGCCATTGAATTCGATGACGTGTGGACTCGCTGGTTAGCGCTCGGTCGCCTGCAGGCGCGTTTCATGGCGCGCGGAGCTGAGATCGCGGGAGCCTCTCTGAACAGCGTAAGCCAGCGCGGTGAACGACTCTTCGACCTTTGGCTCGGAACGCCATGGCCCTGGCTCATCACGAGGGTCGACGGCCCGCTGGCCGCTGGCGCCCGCTGGGTCGACTATCTCGAGGACGAGGCCCGCAACGCGGCCCAGGTCGCACTGCTGAGCGACTGGGAGATGCGCGACTGGAGCGAACGCTTCGCACGCACGGTCGAGGGCGACGAGTCCGCCTGAACGAATTGTAGGAGCGGCCCCAGGCCGCGATTGATGGAATATTGAGTCGCGCTGTGGGTGGCGCTCCTACAGCCCATCCGTAGGCTTTCTTTTGAGAGCGTTGAGCACCTCACGCCCTCCGTCTCGCAGCAGGTGCATGTCGCTGGTCGACATGACCAAACGGTAGCCGTGGTCGAGCATCGCTCGAGCCTCTTCGAGACTGCTGGCCACGCCTCCCAGCCAGACCCCTGAATCCAGGATCGCGCTCTCGGCGCGTGCAATCGCGTCGCGCACGGCAGGGTCGGTCATCTGACCGAGCGCGCCGGCGCTGCCGGACATATCGAGCGGCCCGATCAGCAGTATGTCGAGGCCGTCGACCTCAGCCATCGCGGGCACCGCATCGATGGCGGCGAGCGACTCGACCTGGCCGATGATCAGCAGCCGCTCCTCGATGCGTTCCGGGTAGTCGGGTGCCGCGCCGTAGTCGCCAGCACGTGTGACGGTGTGGGCGGCACCACGCATGCCATGCGGCGGGTAGCGGCATGCCGCAACGGCGGCTCGCGCCTGCTCGGCAGACTCAAGCATCGGGATCATCACGCCC
>JAACFL010000214.1 GCA_009937385.1 Gammaproteobacteria bacterium
TCAATCTGGGTTAAGCCATCAAAAAAATCAGTCTTGTTTATTTGCCACTGGTCCCAGCCCAGTGAGAGGTCTGCGAGAGCATCCTGGCTGTCCTCGGTACCGGTGAAGGCGACGATGCCATGCCGGGCTCCGTTGTCGCCGGTGGTGGTATAGAGGACCGCTTTGAAGCCCGTCGCAGGGTCGTCCCAGATCCATTCGGCAATATAGCCATCCGGAGGCTCGAGGCTGGCAAAATCGTCGCTGTCTAGTGGGCTGTAGGCGTCTTCGGCGGCCTGCAAAGCGAGCAGGCAGAGCTCTTCCTGGACCATGTGGCACCTCCTTGTGCACGCGGTTGATTAGTGTTTTCGAACACAGAAATCGATCATCTTTAGTGCGGTCTTACCTTGGCCCTGGGCGTAGGACTGGGCGTTGAGGTCGGGAGCGTGGGTAAAGGTGAGGCGGCAACCGCTGGGCGATGTGGTAGGGCTGTGCACCCAACCATCGAAGAGTTTTATGTGACCATCTTGATCAGCGAAGTAAAGACCTCCCACACTCGATCGAGTGTCGAACACGCGGTGCGAGACGATAGCAATGCCTTTGAGCAGTGGCGCGATAAGGATGCTTGCTGGGGCGAACCATGGTCCGTTTGGTATGCAGAAACTATCCGTATCTCCGTTCGTATCCATCCACCAAGCTGGTGCGCAGTCATTCCTTGACCACTCCTTGTGAAGCCCCCTCCTGCCAAACCATGGCTTTATTAGATACCTATTATTGAATCTATAGTATTTAACTCGCGTTACAACGAAATCAGCAAAATCAAACGGCAATCGCCGTCCCACGTTGTCCCCGGGTTGGAAAAATCGCGTCTCGCCAACCTCGCCTCGAAACGCGATCTCGACGGTCAGGTGGTTGCCGCTGTCGCCAAGCGGCACCACGTGCTTGCCATCTTTGCGTGAGATCCCGTAGGTGGAACGCTCGTGGTAGCGACAGGTGGTCTTGCTGAAGAAATGGGTCTGGTGAAACTGGCGGGCATCGTCGCGCGTCACCAGCGTCGTTTCGCGCTCCTTCCCGAGTGGTCCCGCGGCGTAGCGGTAGGGTCTGGCGCGGTTGACTGTGTAGTGGATCCAGCCGTCCTCGTAGCAGAGATGCCCGTAGACCTTTTCCCGGTACATCGAGACACTGTTGTCCCGGGTGTCCCAGATGTAGAGACCGAAACCGCCGATGCGTGGTTCGTCGAGTGTCAGCGGCTTCTTTTTATGTGAACCGACGAAGAGGACACGGTCTTCATCGAGCCAGAACAGCTCGTTGCGACTACTGACAAGGAAGTCACTGTCCAGGATCGGAAAGGGCGACGGGACGACCTCGTACTCCGGATTGGCCTTTGCGAGTGGGCACGACGTAACCAGCAGCAGCACCCATGCCACCGCCAGGCGCGATCTCCAATCGTTCACCTGGCTCGATGCCCTGGCCCAGCATGCGTTCATCTTTCCCTTCCAGCCTCTTGCAGTGCCCGCACCAGGGGGTTGAGCAGTAACTCGATCACCCGCCGTTCACCGATGCGGATCTCGACCGTTGCGGCCATGCCCGGTTCGAGCCGCAGCCTGTGACCCGCACTGGAGTCGATCGACAAGAGTCGGACGCGCGCCTTGTAGACCAGTCCATGGTTCGGATCGTTGAGCGCGTCCGCGGAGAGTGCGACGACCTTGGCGGCCAAGGTGCCGTAGCGTGTGAAGGGGTAGGCCTGGAGCTTTACCACGGCCGGCATGCCCGTGCGCACCTCTCCAATGTCCCGGTTCAGGACCTGGGCCTCGATCTCCAGCTCATCATCGGCGGGTACGATCCGCAGGATCTCCTGCGCAGGCGTGACCACGCCACCAACGGTGTGGGTCGCGAGCTGCTGGATGCGTCCGGCAACCGGGGCCATAAGTCGATGCCGGCTCAATCGCAAGCGAGAAGTGGCCAGCTCCTGCTCGAGTGCAGCCTCTCTTCTCTCGGCTGTCAGCCGGGCATCGCTGATCGCGCGCAGTCGTTCTGCCAGGTAGGCAGCCCGATCCCGTCCGATATTGTCGATCGCAGTGCCGATGGATCTATGCTGCCTGTCCAGCACCGCCAGCTCGGTCTCGATTCCACGCTGCTCCTGCGCGACTTTGAGCCACGCCTCGGTTGAAACGTGACCCACCGTGGAGAGCTTTTCGAGGGCTTTACCTCTCTGTGCAACCAAGTCGTGGATACCACGCAGCCCGGCGATGCGCGCTTCCACGGTGCCGAGTTCCTCCTCGTGCCGCAGACGCTGTCCGGCAAGCTGGGCGAGCTGTGCGGCGTGCTGTTCCCGTTCGCGATTGAGCAGGGCGCGCTCGGAGGCATCGGACAGGTCGGTGTGGTCTGTCCCGGTCTCGGAATCGGGCTTGATGTATTGCCTGAGCCGATCCAGACGCGCCTGCTGTGAGCGCACCGTATCCAGCTCGTTTTCGACCTGCCGCATGCGGGCAACGGCCTCGGTCTCATCGAGCTCGATCAGGAGGTCGTCACGGTCGACCTTGTCGCCATCGCGCACGTGGATCGCCTTGACCACGCCCGGCTCGAAGGCCTGAATCACTTTGACCTGTCCACCTGGAACCGCCTTGCCACCAGCAATGGCGACGATGTCGATTCGTGCCCAGCAACTCCAGGCGAGCGCAACCAGGAGCAGAAACAGCAGGGACCAGAGCAGCCAGCGTCCGATCGGTGAAGGTGGCGTGGCCTGCAGTTCCAGAGATGCAGGAAGGAACGCATGTTCGATGCGTGGACGGTTCATGCGTTTCACGTCGCGGCCTGACAGGCATGCAGCTCCGCGTACCTGCCGCCGGATCGCAACAGTTCGGCATGGACTCCCTGTTCGATGACCCGCCCCTCCTCGAGCACCAGGATGCGATCGGCCTCGCACAGCGCTGAAAGCCGGTGCGCGATGATGATCACTGTTCTGCCGTGACAGATCTCGGCCAGGTTGTTGCGCACGAGACGCTCCGATTCGTAATCGAGTGCGCTGGTCGCCTCGTCGAGGATCAACAGGTCGGGGTTGGTCACCAGGGCGCGGGCGATGGCGATGCGCTGGCGCTGGCCACCCGACAGGCAGACGCCATGCTCACCGATCACTGTTTCGTAGCCCTCGGGAAGCGCCCCGATGAACTCGTGCGCCCCAGCTAGTCGTGCGGCTTCGATTACCTTCTCGGTCGGTAACGCCGGATCGGCGAGTGCGATGTTTTCACGCACCGTGCGGTTGAACAGGCGAGCGTCCTGGCTCACTACGCCGATGCGTCGTCGCAGCCAGTCGGGGTCGACCACCGTCAGGTCGAGTTCATCGAGTCGGATGCGCCCGGCGCTGGGCCTGTAGAGTCGCAACAGCAACCGCGCCAGCGTGCTCTTGCCGGAACCGGAACGTCCGACGATACCGATCACCTCCCCGGGTTCGACCTGCAGGTCGAGGTCGTGCAGGACGTCGGGTCCCTCCGGGCGGTAACGAAAGCGCACTCGCTCGAAACGGAGCGCGCCATGCAGCCGCGGCGGATGCATGCGGTTGGATGCGAGTCCGCGCTCACCGGGCACGTTCATCAGGTCGGCGAGGCGGCGCAGCGACAAGCCCGCCTGCTGGAATTCCTGCCACAGTTGCACGATGCGCAGTGTTGGGCCACTGACACGCAGCGCGAGCATGTTGAAGGCGATCAGCTGTCCGACGCTGAGTTGGCCGTCGATGACCAGTCGGGCGCCGAGCCAGATGATCACTACGGTACCGATCTTGTTGATCAGGCTGGCCACCTGTCCTGCGAGTGTGCCCAAGTGGCCGGCACGGAATGTGGCCGTGACGTGACCTGCGAGTTGCTCTTCCCAGCGTCGCTGCAGTTGTGGACCGACCGACATCCCCTTGAGGGTTTCGATGCCCGAGATGGCCTCGACCAGGTAAGCATGGTTGTCGGCACCGCGCTCAAATCGCTCGGCGAGACTTTCACGCAGCATTGGAGTCACCAGCCAGGAGAGCAGCGCGTAGCAGGGCAGGGTGGCCATGACCACC
>JAACFL010000036.1 GCA_009937385.1 Gammaproteobacteria bacterium
GCGGCCAGCCAGCTGCCGATGTACGCCTCGGTGCGCCCCTGGGTCTCGGCGCGCGGCGGCACCGGGTAGAGCTCGGCGGTGTCGATGAAGTTGATGCCGGCGTCGAGAGCCCGGTCGAGCTGCGCGTGGGCCTCGCTCTCGCTGTTCTGCTGGCCCCAGGTCATGGTGCCCAGGCACAGCACGCTGACCTCGATGTCGGTGCGGCCGAGTCGGTTGCGGCGCATGGCGTCTCCTGCAGGTGAAGGGCGGCCCGTCGCCACCCATCCGCGAAGCCTAGCGCATGCGCATCCGGCTGTCCGGGGGGCTAGCGACCCTGCTTGAGCATCATCTCCTCGACCAGCGGCGCCAGGATGATCTCCATCGCGAAGCCCATCTTGCCGCCAGGCACGACGATGGTGTTGCGCCGGGACATGAACGAGTCGTGGATCATGCTGATCAGGTAGGGGAAGTCGATGCGCAGCTTGCGCGGATCCTTGAAGCGGATCACGACGAAGCTCTCGTCCGGTGTCGGGATGTCGCGCGCGACGAACGGGTTGGAGGTGTCGACCGTCGGCACGCGCTGGAAGTTGATGTCGGTGCGTGAGAACTGCGGTGTGATGAAGTGCACGTAGTCGTGCATGCGGCGCAGGATGGTGTCGGTCACGGCTTCGGCCGAGTAGCCACGCGCCGAGGTGTCGCGGTGGATCTTCTGGATCCACTCCAGGTTGACGATCGGCACCACGCCGATCATCAGGTCGACCCACTGCGCGACGTTGGCCTCGTCGGTCACCACTCCGCCGTGCAGGCCCTCGTAGAACAGCAGGTTGGTGTCCTGGCGGATCGGCTGCCAGGGCGTGAAGGTGCCCGGGTCCTGGTTGAACGGCGCCGCCTCTTCGGGGTTGTGCAGGTAGAGCCGCGACTCGCCGGTGCCGTGCTTGGCATACTCGCGGAACAGCGCCTCGAGCTTGTCGAACAGGTTCGACTCGGGGCCGAAGTGGCTGAAGTGACGCCCCTCCTCGAGGGCCTTGTTGGTCTCCTCCTTCATCGCCGCGCGGTCGTAGCGGTGGAAGCTGTCGCCTTCGATGATGGCGGCCCGCACGCCCTCGCGGTAGAAGATGTGCTCGAACGCCGTCTTGACGGTCGAGGTGCCGGCGCCAGACGAACCGGTCACCGCGATGATCGGGTGTTGTTGTGACATCTCTTCCTCTCCCTGTCCCAGTAACCGGCCACGAGGGCGACGGTCGACTCACGCTAGCACGTGGACGACGCCCTTCGCTGCCAGAATGTCTGGATGCTACCATAAACTAAAGTTATGGTAGCTTATGGATTAATAAGTTATTGCTGAACTAGAAAACGACGTTCAGCATCGCGATCGCGACGATCAGGAAGAGCACGGTCATCACGCCACCTGCACGCATGAAATCGACGACCTTGTAGCCGGCCGGTCCCATGATCAGCGCATTGACCTGGTGGGTTGGGATCAGGAATGAATTCGAGGTACAGATCGCGACGGTCAGCGCGAAAATGCGCGGATCGGCGCCGGCGCCCAGCGCGATGTTGACCGCCAACGGCACCAGCAGCACGGTCGCACCAACGTTGGACATCACCAGCGTGAACACCGTCGCCAGCACGCCGATCGCCGCCTGCAGGCCCCAGATCGGCATGCCATCGAGCAACTCGAGCGTCTGCTGCGCGATCCAGCGCGCGGTGCCGGTGCCCTCCACCGCGAGACCGAGCGGGATCAGGCTGGCGAGCAGGAACACGGTCTTCCAGCTGACCGCCTCGTAGGCCTCGTCCATGGTCAGCACGCCGCTGATGATCATGCCGACCGCGCCGACCATCAGCGCGACCGACAGGCGCAGGTCGGTGAACAGCACCAGGCCGAGTGCGGTCAGGAAGAAGACCAGCGCCCAGTTGACCTTGTGCGGGCGCAGCTCCTCGTGCGGGAAGTCGGTGGTGACGACGACGAAGTTGCGGTCCTTCTGCAGCCGCGCGAGGTCCTCCCACTGGGTGTGCACAATCAGCGTGTCGCCGGCCTGGAACTTGATATCGCCGAGCTTGGTGCGCTGCGTCTTGCCGCCACGGTGCTGCGCCAGCACGCTGATGCCGTAGGTCTTGCGCATGCGGATGTCCGCCATCGTCTTACCGATCAGCTTGGAGCTGGGTGGCAGCACGATCTCGGCGACACCGGCATGCACCGGGGCGAGGATGTCGGCGAAGGTGCTGAGGTCGGCGCGGATCTTGACCCGCTGGCGAACCGCGAACTCGCCGATCTCGTCGCTGCCGCCGATGAACGCGATCACGGTGTTGGGCACGATCTCGACGTCGCGTGCCGGTGACACCAGGCGCTTGCGATTGCCGTACATCGCGACGATGAGGAGCTTGTGGTCGGTGCCGAACTCGACCTGCTCGACGGTCTTGCCGACCAGCGGGCTCTCGGCCGGCACCTCGACCTCGAACAGGTCACCGGAAAGGCCGTAGGTCTCGCGCAGGTAGGACATCGTGGTGCCGCCCGTCGAGCCTTCCGACTTCTTCTTCTTGACCGCCGGCAGCAGGCGGTTGCCGACGTACATGAAGTAGAGAACGCCGGTCGCGACCAGGGCCAGGCCGACCGGTGTGACGTCGAACAGGTTGAAGGTGGTCATCTGCTCGACACCGGCCGGCAGGTTGCGATTCGACGTCAGGATCAGGTCGTTGAGCAGGATCAGCGGGCTCGAGCCGATCATGGTCACGGTGCCGCCAAGGATCGCGCAGAACCCCATCGGCATCAGCAACCGTGACATCGGCAGCCCGGTGCGGTTCGAGATGCGGCCGATCACCGGCAGGAACAGCGCCGCCGCGCCGACGTTCTGCATGAAGCTCGAGATGATCGCGACGGTGCCCGAGACCAGCGGGATGATGCGTTTCTCGGTCTGTCCACCGATACGCAGGATGTGGGCGGCGACCGTGCCCATCAACCCGGTCTTGTCGAGCCCGGCACCGATGATCATGACCGCGATGATCGACATCACGGCGTTCGACGAGAAGCCGTCGAACAGGTGGTTGATCTCGACCAGCGGGGTGTAGAAATAGCTCACCACGCCGACGATCACCATGACGATGATCGCCGCGACGTCGACGCGTACGATCTCGGAGACGAAGAGGAATACGGTGAAGCCGAGAATACCCAGCACGATCATCATGTCGTTCGTGAGGGTGAGATTCTCGATCAAGGCTGCGTTCCCGGCAGGAGAAATTCGGTGGCCTCGCGGCCCGCTGTTCCGTTAATTCATAAATTATGCATATTCTGTAAAGCCCCGTCCAGCATGGATTTTCTCGGCATGCATAAAAAAACCAGCCAAACCAAGGTTGGGTTAATGGGGCAACAAATCGGAATTATGGCCAACGCCTCACGGCGCGGTTTTCAGGCGGACGCGCGACGCCTGTAGAGCAGGTCGAAGACCGCGTGGCCGAGCGCCACGCCACGCCGCTCGAACTTGGTCAGCGGGCGGTAGTCGGGGCGCGGCGCGTAGGCGCCGGGGCCGGCGCTGTTCTCGAGCAGCGGACACGCCTCGAGCACCTCGAGCATCTGCTCCGCGTACGGCGCCCAGTCGGTCGCGGCGTGGAACACCCCGCCCGCAGCGAGCCGCCGTGCCGCGAGCTCGACGAACGGCGCCTGCAGCAGGCGCCGCTTGTGGTGACGCTTCTTGGGCCAGGGATCCGGAAACAGCAGCAGCACCCGTTCGAGGACGCCGTCGCCGAGCATCCGCTCGAGCACCTGCACGGCGTCACCCTCGATCACGCGCACGTTCGTCAGCGACCGCGCCTCGAGCCCGGCGAGCAGGCGACCGATGCCCGGCCGGTGCACCTCGACGCCGAGGAAGTCGCGCTCCGGAGCCGCGGCAGCCATCTCGAGCAGGGCGTCGCCCATGCCGAAGCCGATCTCCAGTGTCACCGGGGCACCGCGGCCGAAGAGCGTCGCGAGTTCGAGTGGCGAGTCGGCGACGGCAACGCCATGGCGCGGCATCAGCTCCGCGTAGGCGCGCTGCTGCGCCGGGGTCATGCGCCCCTGGCGGCGCACGTAGCTGCGCACGCCCCGCGCGTGCGGCGCGTCGTGGTCGCCGGCCGTGGTCACCGGCTCAGAAGAACGTGCCGTCGAGCGGCGAGGAGGCGCTGGCGTAGCGCTTGCGTGGCATGCGCCCGGCGCGGAACGCCTCGCGCCCGGCCTCGATGCCCTTGCGCATCGCCGAGGCCATCAGCACCGGGTCGCGCGCCGCGGCGATGGCGGTGTTCATCAGCACGCCGTCGCAGCCGAGCTCCATCGCCACCGCGGCGTCCGACGCGGTGCCGACCCCGGCGTCGACCAGCACCGGCACCTTGGCGTTCTCGACGATCTCGAGGATGTTGTAGGGATTGCGGATGCCGAGACCCGAGCCGATCGGCGCGGCCAGCGGCATCACCGCGACGCAGCCGACCTCCTCCAGGCGCCGGGCGAGGATCGGATCGTCGTTGGTGTAGACCATCACCTTGAAGCCGTCGGCGACCAGGGTCTCGGCGGCGCCGAGGGTGGCGAGGACATCCGGGAACAGGGTCTTCTCGTCACCCAGCACCTCGAGCTTGACCAGGTCGTGACCATTGAGGAGCTCACGCGCCAGCCGGCAGGTGCGCACCGCGTCGTCGGCGGTGTAGCAACCGGCGGTGTTCGGCAGCAGCGTGTAGCGGTCCGGCGGCAGCACGTCGAGCAGGTTCGGCTCATTGGGATCCTGGCCGATGTTGGTGCGCCGAATCGCGACGGTGACGATCTCTGCCCCGCTCGCCTGGATCGCCATGCTGGTCTCGTCGAAATCCCGGTACTTGCCGGTGCCGACCAGCAGGCGCGAACTGTAACTGCGCCCGGCGATGATGAGCGGGTCGGCCTGGCTTTCCGTGGCGGGAGGGGCTTGGGTCATGTTCGGGGTCCTGGTCGTTGCCGGGTCACTGTGCGCCACCGCCGATCGCCTGCACGACCTCCACGCAGTCTCCGGCCTGCAGAGGATGACCGGCGTGCGCGCCGCGCGGGACGATCTCGCGATTGACCTCCACGGCGACCCGTCGATCGGTCAGCTCGAGCAACACCAGCAGCCCGGCGACGTCGATGTCGTCTGGGATATCGCGCGGCTTGCCGTTGAGCTCGATCTGCACCGGTTTTCGCTTGCGGTCGGGAGGCCTTCGAGGTGGGCCCGGATTCTACCCGAATCGCCCAGGGGGCTGGCAAAAACGGGGGCGAGTAATTCCTGATTGAAATAGTAGGTAGTGAGCGAGTAATATGACGTAAGTCAGTTATGGGGGATTGACTTGGCGCCATGGGGCGCCTTGTGACATTCTCCCTGGAGAACCCATGAGCCAGCCTAGCAAGACCAACGTGATCAAGCTCTCTGAGGCGGCCGTCAGCTGCCGAAACTGCTCCATGTACGGCATCTGCACCCCACCGGGTGCCGACGCCAACACCATGGCGCTGCTCGAGGGTGCGATCAAGAAGCGCCGCGTGGTCTCGCGCGGCGAACACCTCTTTCGCGCCGGCGATCCTTTCACATCCATCTACTGCGTACGTTCCGGGTCCATCAAGACCTACGTCAACTCGGACGACGGCAGTGAGCAGGTCACCGGCTTCCACCTGCCTGGCGAACTGCTCGGCCTGGCCGGCATCTGCGCCGAGGACATGCCAGGCTCAGGGGTCGCCCTCGAGACCAGCAGCGTCTGCGAGATCCCGTACGAGCGCATCGACATCCTGAACGAGAGCCTGCCGGGCCTGAAGGACGAGCTGATCCGGCTGCTCAGTCAGAAGGTGCTGCATTACCAAACCCTGACCATGCTGCTCAGCCGCAAGAGCGCCGAGGAACGCCTCGCCGCGCTGCTGCTCAGCTTGTCGACCCGTTTCCAGCGCCGCGGCTTCTCGTCGACCGAGTTCTACCTGAGCATGTCGCGCAACGACATCGGCAACTACCTCGGCCTCGCGGTCGAGACGGTCAGCCGCATGTTCACCCGCTTCGATGCCGATGGCCTGCTCACCGTGCAGCGCAAGTACGTCAAGCTGCACGATATCGAGCGACTGAAGGTGATGGCTGGCAGCCCGCGCATCCACCTGCAGATGGCGCAGGCCTGACGCCTTTTCTCTAGGGGGTCAGAGTCAATCGACCCGCGATTGACTCTGACCCCCTCTCATTTCCTCTTCTCAGGCGACCCGGTTGCGCGGATTGCCGGCGCGGTAGCGCTCGATGTTCTCCGCCACCTGGTCGATCAGCCGCTGGCGCGACTCGCGCGCGGCCCAAGCGATGTGTGGCGTGACGATCAGGTTCGGGATGCCCTCCTCGAGCAGCGGGTTGCCGTCACGCGGCGGCTCGACGGTGAGCACGTCGAAACCGGCCCCGCCGAGGGTCCCGGCGCGCAGCGCCGCGGCGAGCGCGGCCTCGTCGACGACGCCACCGCGCGCGGTGTTGATCAGCACCGCGTCGTCGCGCATCGCTGCCAGCTCCTCGACCCCGATCAGGTTGCGCGTCGCATCGGTCAGTGGGCAGTGCAGCGACAGCACGTCGACCTGCGGCAGCAGCTCGGCGAGCGGCACGCGCCCAGCCTGCGCAGGACCGCCAGGCCGCTGCGCGATCAGCACGCGCATGCCGAACGCCTCGGCGAGACGCGCCACGCCCTGACCCAGCTCGCCGTAGCCGACGATGCCAAAACTCTTCCCGGCGAGCTCTCGGATCGGGTAGTCGAGCAGGCAGAAGTGCGGACTTTCGGCCCAGCGGCCATCGGCCACCGCCGCACGGTAGTCGAGCAGGCGCGTGGTCAGGGTCAGCAGCAGCGTGAAGACGTGCTGCGCCACCGATGGCGTGCCATAGGCGGTGACATTGCTGACCGTGACCCCCGCCGCGCGCGCAGCGTCGAGGTCGACGTTGTTGGTTCCGGTCGCGGCGACGGCGATGAACCGCAGTCCCTCGGCGGCGGTGATCGTCGCGGCATCGAGCACGACCTTGTTGCTGACCACCACCTCGGCACCGGCGATGCGCGCCGCCACCTCGTCGGGTGCGGTCACCGCATGCAGCTGCCATGCGTCGAGGCTCCCCTCGAGCCGGTCCAGATCGAGATCGTCACCGAGGGTATCGAGATCGAGAAGGACGCCGCGCATGCTGCACTCCATGGACCGGGATGGGTGCCGGCAAGCTTAGCAGCCGCCGGCGCGATTCAGTCGTCGAGTGTGAAGCCGACGCGCAGCGTCACCTGGTAATGCGCCACGCGCCCACCGTCGACCTGCCCTCGGGTCTCGACGACCTCGAACCAGCGGATGTTGTGCAGCGTCTTCTCGGCACGCGCGATGGCGGTCTCGATCGCCTCCTCGATGCTGTTCGGCGACGACCCGACCAGTTCGATCTTCTTGTAAACGTGGTTAGTCATAGAGTTCTCCCTTGAACCTGAAGTACCTCTGTAACATCCCCTGTTTTAGGGAGCAAACCGGCCCAAGGAACAATGGCGCAAATTACGTGATCTCACCTATTGTCAGCCCCAGGAAGCGGGAGTACGGTGAATTCACGCAGCCACTCCCGGACGGTCGTAAACCCGGCAGAAGGAGGTCACGATGGCCCCTCCCCAGACGCTCCACTACGTCCCGGATGACGACGCCCGGTCTCACACCCCCGACTGCCCACTGTGCGCGTCCCTCGACCATGTCGCCCGGCCCATGGTGCCGCATCTCGACCTGCGCCATGACATCCTCGTCACCCGCTGGCACTGCGATCACTGCCAGGCCAGCTACACCTTCCCCGAACCGTCAGCCGAGCGGCCGATGCGCTTCGGAGAATCCCGCCTGGCCTGACCGGCCAGCAAGCGCATTCCTGGCTTCCGCGTGAGAGCTTCGGGTCTCGCGACTGCGGCGCTGGTGCTGACGTGGCTCGTCGCGACGCCGCCTGCCGTCGCGCAGGAACTCGACGAACTGCGCGAGATGGCGACCGCCGGCGACCCGGGGGCCCAAGCTGTGCTCGGCTCCATCCTTTACCGCGGAGATGGCGTCGCGCGCGACCCGGCCGCAGCCTTCGCCTGGCTTGAGCGCGCCGCCCAACAGGGTGAGCCATCGGCCCAGCGTGGCCTGGCGGTGCTCTACTACAACGGCGAAGGCACCGCGCAGCACCTGGTCGAGGCGCTGAAGTGGGCGCTGATCGCCAGCGCGCGGGGTGATGCCGAGGCGGTACGCCATCGCGACTTCCTGCGCGATCGCCTCGCCCCGTTCCAGGTGCGCGAGGCCGAGCGGCTCGCCGCGGCCTGGAGCCCCAGGCTCGAGTAATCTCACGGCCACGCCCGACACCTCTTGATGGCGGTCAAGGCGCCGTCGCCGGCGACGCCTAGAGTCGGCCGCATGACCACGCCCGCTCCGAACACCCCTCGCTGGACGCCGCTGGCGCTCGGCTTCCGCCCATTCTTCCTGCTGGCCGGACTCGCCGCCGTCGCGCTGGTCGGCATCTGGTTGGCGCTGGCGGTCGGCCGCCTGCCCCCACCGACGCACTACGGCCTCGTCGACTGGCACAGCCACGAGATGCTGTTCGGTTACACGGCCGCGGTGATCGCCGGCTTTTTGCTCACCGCGGTGCGCAACTGGAGCGGCGTCGACACGCTCACCGGCAGGTCGCTCGGGGCGTTGGCCGCGGTGTGGCTGGCGGGTCGACTGATGCCGTGGACGGGGGCACCCGGTCCCGTCATCGCGCTGGTCGACGTGGCGTTCCTGCCGCTGCTTGCGTTGGCGCTGCTCGGCCCGTTACGTGCCGGCCGCAACCGCATGAACCTGGTGCTGCCCCCGCTGCTGTTCTGCATGGCACTCGCCAACGTGCTGGTCCATGCACGCGCGCTCGGCTGGAGCGATCTCGCCGCGACGACCGGGATCCGCCTGATGCTCGACCTGGTGCTGGCGCTGGTGCTGCTGGTTGGCGGCCGGGTGATGCCGTTCTTCACCGAGATGGCCATCGACGGGGCACGCCCGCGGGTGCGGCGACCGGTCGAACTGGCCGGGGCGGCGCTGATCGCGCTGCTGGCCGTGCTGCACCTGGCCGGAATTTCGGGCATACCGGTAGCGCTGGTCGCGGGGACATTGGCCCTGGTGCAGGCACTGCGCGTGGCAGGCTGGTACCAGCCCGGGGTCTTCGCGGTGCCGATCCTGGCGGTGCTCTACAGCGGATTCGGGTGGCTGGTGGCCGGCTTCGGGCTGCACGCCCTGGCCGCGCTCGGCCTGTTCCTCCCGTCGGCGGCAACCCACGCCTTCACCGTGGGCGCGATCGGCGTGCTGACGCTGGGCATGATGGCGCGCGTCGCGCTGGGCCATACCGGCCGCCCGATGCGCTCGGCCCTGGCGGTCGATGTCGCCTTCGTGCTGCTCAACCTAGCGGCTCTGGTGCGTGTCGTGCTGAGCGGGCTGTGGCCGGCTGGACACGGCACCTGGCTCAACCTCTCCGGCCTGCTGTGGGTCGCGGCCTTCGTGCTGTTCGTCGTCGTCTACGCACCGATCCTGACCCGGTCACGAGCCGACGGGAATCCGGGCTGACACATGCGTCTCAGGCCCTCACCAGGCGGCCGTCGCGCACACGGTAGCTCGGCGTGCGCCCTCCGGTCGCGCGCTCTTCCGGGGTGCATGCCAGCGGCACGCCATCGGCGTCGCGCAGCGGCACCAGGTCGAGCGCACCGCGGTGGCCCTCGTTCAGGACGATGAACATGAACCCCTCGACGCAGGCCGACCAGGTGCTACTGACCTCTGACACGGCGCTGTGCTGGAGTGCCCGATGGGAATGTGGATCGTGCATGGCGACACCTCTCGATGCAGCACGCCACGGGTGCGCGCGCTTCGGCATGGACTGACATAGAAGACCGGTCAAGGCGCCGGTTGCTTGCGCCGCGCGGCCCGACGACCGGCCTTCCGGGTGCATGACAGTGCGCCGAATGGCCTCGGCCGAGGCGTGGACCGACCCTAGCCGAGCCGGTCGCGGAACGCGTCGTAGCCGAACTCGCGCACCACGCGCAGCGTGTCGCTGCGCGAATCCCATAGCGCGATCGCCGGCAGCGGCGTGCCGTTGAACGTGGTCGTCTTGACCATCGTGTAGTGCGCCATGTCGTCGAACACCAGCCTCTCCCCCGCCTCGAGAGGGGCGTCGAAGCTGTAGTCGCCGATGACGTCACCGGCCAGGCAGGTGGTGCCGCCGAGCCTGTAGGTGTGCACCTTCTGACCGGGCTCGCCGGCGCCGCGGATGTCGGCACGGTACGGCATCTCCAGCGTGTCGGGCATGTGGCAGGTGGCCGAGGTGTCGAGGATCGCCTGCGCCCGGTCGGTGTGCATGACGTCGAGCACCTCGGCGACCAGCACGCCGGTGCGGATCGCCACCGCTTCACCCGGCTCGAGGTAGACCTCGAGGCCGTGCTTCTCACGGAACGCGCGGATGCGCGCGATCAGCGCGTCGACGTCGTAGCCAGGCCGGGTGATGTGGTGACCGCCACCGAAGTTGAGCCACTCGAGCCGCCCGAACAGGTGGCCGAATTCGCGCTCCACCACCGCCAGCGTGCGGTCGAGCGGTGCGAAGTCCTGCTCGCACAGCGTGTGGAAGTGCAGGCCGCTGATCCCGTCGAGCACCTCGCCGTCGAACCGCCCACGCGGGATGCCGAGTCGCGAGCCCGGCGCACACGGATCGTAGATCGGCACCGTGCCCTCGGAGTGCTCCGGGTTGATGCGCAGGCCGAACCGCAGCTGCGGGCGCCGCGCCTGTGCGGCCAGTGCGAGATCGCGGAAGCGGTGCCACTGCGGAAACGAGTTGAACACCACATGGTCTGCGATCTCGAGGATCGTGCGCAGGTCCTTTTCGGGGTAGGCGGCAGCGAAGACGTGCACCTCGCCGCCGACCTCCTCGTGACCGAAGCGCGCCTCGTGCAGGCCGCTGGCGCAGGTGCCCGACAGGTAGCGCGCGGTCAGCGGGCCGAGTTCGGCCATCGCGAACGCCTTCAGGGCGGCCAGTACCTTCGCCCCGCTCGCCTCCTGCACCCGGTGCAGCAGTTGCAGGTTGGCCTCGACCGCTGCCGCGTCGACGACGAAGCACGGCGACGGCACGCGGGCCGGATCGAAGTTCTCGAAGGTGTGGCTGTTCACGGGCGCGCGGCGCCGGCGCTTCAGTGCGCGAGCGAGTAGCCCGGCTCCTCGATCACGCTCCACGGAAGGCCGTGGCGCTGCATGTCGGCCATGAACGGGTCGGGGTCCATCTGCTCGATGTTCCACACACCCGGTTTCATCCACTTGCCCTCGAGCATCATCTTCGCGCCGAGCATCGCCGGCACGCCGGTGGTGTAGGAGATCGCCTGCGACTGCACCTCGCGGTAGCACGCCTGGTGATCGCAGACGTTGTAGAGGTAGACGTCGCGTGGCTTGCCGTCCTTGACGCCGTGCACCAGCACGCCGATGCAGGTCTTCCCTTTCGTGCGCGGACCGAGGCTTGCCGGGTCGGGCAGCAGCTCCTTGAGGAACTGGATCGGCACGATCGGGCGCCCCTCGTAGAGCACCGGCTCGATGCCGGTCATGCCGACGTTGCCGAGCACCTCGAGGTGCTTGAGGTAGTTGTCGGAGAAGCTCATCCAGAACTGCGCATGCTCGAGGCTCGGATAGTGCTTGGTCAGCGACTCGAGCTCCTCGTGGTACATGCGGTAGATCTGGTAGGTACCGACCCCTTCGGGGCAGGTGAAGCTCTGCTTGAGCGACATCGGCGGCGTGGCGACGAACGCGCCACCCTCCCAGTGCCGGCACTCGGCGGTCACCTCGCGGATGTTGATCTCCGGGTTGAAGTTGGTCGCGAACGGGTAGCCGTGGTCGCCACCGTTGACGTCGACGATGTCGAGCGTGCGGATCTCGTCGAAGTAGTGCTTGGCCAGGTAGGCGGTGAAGACGTTGGTCGCACCGGGATCGAAGCCGGAGCCGAGCAACGCCATCAGCCCGGCCTTCTCGAACCGCTCCTGGTAGACCCACTGCCACTTGTACTCGAACTTCGCGGTGTCCGGTGGCTCGTAGTTGGCGGTGTCGAGGTAGTGCACGCCGGCCTCGAGGCAGGCGTCCATGATGGTCAGGTCCTGGTAGGGCAACGCGACGTTGATGACCAGTTCCGGCTGCACGTCGCGCATCAGCGCAACCAGCTCCGGCACGTTGTCGGCGTCGACCCGGGCGGTGGCGATTGGCCGCTCGACCTGCGCGGCGATCTTCTGGCACTTGGCCTCGTTGCGGCTCGCCAGCACGATCTCCGAGAAGACCTCGGGCACCTGGGCGCACTTGTGGGTCACGACGCCGCCAACGCCGCCGGCACCGATGATCAGTACTTTCGACACTTGGGTATCTCCGTCAGGCCGCGTGACGCAGCGAGTGGATGAAGGACCGGGCCACCGATAGCGGCCGATTCCAGCCGCACGGGAGTAACCTCTCGATGACGCCGGAGCGCCGCCTAGAATGCCTCGCTGGCCAGGTCGCCGATCCCCCGCGAGCCGGCCTCGACCGTCGCCAGAAAGGCCGTGGCGCGTGGCGCGACGTGGTCGAGGTAGAAGCGCGCGGTGACCAGCTTGGCATGCAGGAACGCCTCGTCGTCACCACCCGAGGCCAGCTCGCGACTCGCGGCCAGCGCCGCACGGGTCATCACCCAGGCGCCGCATACCGTGCCCTGCAGCATCAGGTACGGCACCGCGACGCTCGCTGGCACCTCGGGATCCTCGGCACCGTGCTCGAGCAGCCATGCGAGGCCTGCCTCGGCCTGCGCGACGGCTCTGGAATAGGGCTCGGCCAGGTCGGCCACCTTGCCGTCGGCCTCGAGTTCGGCAATCAGCCCGTGCATCTCGGCAACCAGCGCGCGCATCGCCACGCCACCGTCGCGCAGCGTCTTGCGCCCGACCAGGTCGAGCGCCTGGATGCCGGTGGTGCCCTCGTAGATGGTCGTGATGCGCGCATCGCGCAGGTGCTGCGCCGCACCGGTCTCCTCGATGTAGCCCATGCCGCCGTGCACCTGGACGCCGAGCGAGGCCACCTCCTGGCCGTTCTCGGTCGCCCACGCCTTGACGATCGGCGTGAGCAGGTCGACGCGGGCCTGCTGTGCCTTGCGCTCGTCCTCGTCGGCCGCGGTCGCCACGCGGTCGAATGCAGCCTGTGCGACCAGCGACAGCGCACGGCCCGCCTCGACCAGCGCGCGCATGGTCAGCAGCATGCGCCGCACGTCGGCGTGCTCGATGATCGCCACGCGTCCCTGGTGGCCCGGCGCACCGCCCTGGACGCGCTCCTTGGCGTAACTTGCCGCGGCCTGGTAGGCGCGCTCACCGATCGACACGCCCTGCAGGCCGACCCCCAGGCGCGCGGCGTTCATCATCGTGAACATGCACGCCAGTCCCTTGTTCTCCTCGCCCACGAGATAACCGACCGCACCGCCCTCGTCGCCGAAGCTCATCACGCAGGTCGGGCTGGCGTGGATGCCGAGCTTGTGCTCGAGCGACACCGCGCGCAGGTCGTTGAGCTCACCACGGCTGCCGTCTTCGTTGACCAGGTATTTCGGCACCAGGAACAGCGAGATGCCGCGCGTGCCCTCCGGGGCGTCGGGCAGACGCGCCAGCACCAGGTGGACGATGTTCTCGGCCGCCTCGTGCTCGCCCCAGGTGATGAAGATCTTCTGGCCGCTGATCCGGTAGTGGTCACCCTCCGGCACCGCCTTGCTGCGCACCGCCGAGAGGTCAGAGCCGGCCTGCGGCTCGGTCAGGTTCATGGTGCCCGACCACTCACCGGAAACCATCTTCTCGAGGTAGGTCGCCCGCAGCGCCTCGTCGGCGTGCGACTCGACCGCGTCGATCGCACCCTGGGTCAGCATCGGGCCGAGCGCGAACGCCATGTTCGCCGAGTGCCACATCTCGTTGACCGCGGTGCCGACCGCCTTGGGCATGCCCTGGCCACCGAAGTCCGTGGGGCCGTCGAGTGCCGGCCAGCCGTTGTCGACGAACTGCGCGTAGGCCTCGGCGAAGCCGTCGGCGAGCTGCACCTTGCCGTCGATGAGCTGCGCACCCTGGCGGTCGCCGTCCCAGTTCAGCGGGCCGAGCACCTCGCCGGCGAAGCGCCCGGCCTCCTCGAGCACCGCGGCGATCATGTCCGGGGTCGCCTCCTCGAATCCGGGGCGGGTCGCAAGCTCCTCCAAATTGCAGAGGTGCTCTAAGCAGAAACGCAGGTCGGCTACGGGGGCGGTGTAGTCGGCGGCCATGGCAAGGGCTCCACGTAACGATTTCAGGCCGCGCATCTTACCCTGCCCTCCCCGTCGCATGCACGGAAACGACCCTCGGGCAGAGCCGTGGGGAGTGATGTCATCAAGGGTGTGGAGCGACTCGAGGTCTCTTCGCGCGGCTACGCCTGCATCAAGTCAGCGTCACTCACCGCACGTCGACCCGAACTGCCGCGCCAGGCCGTCGAAGGCGAGGTTGTAGCCCATCGGGTCGCCGGGCCGGGTGAAGTGGATCACCCGGTCTTTCCACTCGGGATGCCGGTCCGTCGCTTCGCGGAAGGCCGTTTCAGCTGCACGGTACTCGGCCTCGAACGGGCACGTGCAGACATCGAGACAGATGCACGGCTTGTGATCGCCGCCGTTGGCGTCGATGCAGGCCATGACCTTGTCAGAGAGGTCGTCGACACGGTCGCTGACCGCGGTGGCGAGTTCGATGGCCCCGGGATCGTTCAACTCAAGTGTCTCGGCCTTGGCCGCGAAACTCACCGCCGTGGTCGCCACGACCGTGACCCATAGAACCGTCCAGACACCATCGCGCAATCCCATTCGTCGCTCCCCCATCCAGGCCGACAACGACCACCTGGTCAGGAGACCTTCGGACATGGGTTTTCATTGCGCGACCGGTCGATTCGGGAACCGATGCCCAGGAATGTCGATATGGATCGCGAGTTGGTGGGCCCGCCAGGACTCGAACCTGGGACCAAGGGATTATGAGTCCCCTGCTCTAACCAACTGAGCTACAGGCCCAAGGGCAGAACATGGCCCCGCTCGTTTCGGCAGGGCCTTGTCGTTCTTATCGTAACGCGCCGGGCGACGCGTTGTTCAGCTCTCGCCCTCGATGAAGCTGCGCAGCCCCTCGGAGCGGCTCGGGTGACGCAGCTTGCGCAGCGCCTTGGCCTCGATCTGGCG
>JAACFL010000037.1 GCA_009937385.1 Gammaproteobacteria bacterium
TCCCGGAGGCCGGCGAATACGCGACCGCTTTCGAGTTTGCCGCTCATGGGCGAGGCGATGGTGGACTGATATGGAAGTGCCTTCATCCCTTCGCCCCCGGCGGGCACCGTGTTAGGCCCAATATCCCAAAGAAGTACCTGCCAGCTGAATGCAACTGACATGATGGACCCTGAATTCATCGTCGCGTAGCGCAGCCATCAGCGCTCAGCAGAGCTGCCAGTGGAGAGAGGCGAGTGGCTCGATCTTGCCCTGAGTCGGGGGCGTGGGAAGCGCGCGGCTACGGCAACAATCGCGGTCGTAGGGCCACGTGCATGAACGACTGGCCTGGGCGCAGGCACGCCTCATGAGTTCGGGGGCAAGACCACGCATACGGCCGGGCCCGCCCCTGTTGCCGAGCTGTTCGTCCGGGCTTCCTTGGACAAGGAGTCGGATGACTTCGAGATCGAGTGGCTGATAAGAAACGTTATCGACGCAGCTGGTAGCGAGATCTGAGAATCTCGATTCCGTCAGCTTCCCATGCAGACCCTGTTGCGCCCCTGCGCCTTGGCCTCGTAGAGCGCCCGGTCGGCCATTTCGATGAGATCCATCATGTCGATTGTTTTGTCAGGGACCATGGTGGCAACCCCTATGCTGATGGTGACATAGTCGCTGATCGTCGATCTCTCGTGCGCGATGCGTAGCCTCTCTACGGAACTGCGACAGCGCTCGGCAACGGTTTCAGAGTCCTCAGCGGTGTTGGGCAGGATCGCGAGAAACTCTTCACCCCCGTAGCGCGCGATGGTGTCGGCTGGGCGGTTGATCTCTGCATCCAGGCTGTTGGCGACGGCCTTGAGGCACTGGTCTCCGGCAAGGTGACCGTAGGTGTCGTTGTAGTGTTTGAAGTAGTCAATGTCGATCATCATCACGGAGAGTTTCGCCCCGTCTCGGATATGGCGCTGCCACTCGATACGGAAGTTGTTGTCTGCGGAGCGCCGGTTCTGCAGTCCGGTGAGGTCATCTGTCGTCGAGAGCTGAGAGAGCTTCTTGTTGGCTTCGTCTAGGCTATGGGTTCTTTCGATGACCTCTGCCTCGATGAGCTTGTTCTGACGGCTGGATTGGTACAGGGTGAAGGCGAGGATGCCAAACAGGCCAGTGCCAGCGACCAAAACGAGCACCGGCATGAACGTCTGTCGGTAGAGGTAGATCTCGGGGTCTATGTCCGCCTGCATTACCCAGCTTCTTCCACCGATCGCGCGGATGGATTGAGTAAACGCACCTTTTCTTTCCGGGTTGCCGAAATGAAGCAGGGTGGTGTGATCGTCATCTTCGGTCACATCGAGGATTTCGTACGAATCGATCCAGCGTTCGGATGCGTCAAGTGCTGTGCGTATCAATTGCTGCAGGTCCACTTGAGCTGCAACAGCACCCATGAATGAGTCACGCCGCTGGCCGAGCGTCGTGGTAGGGCCCTTGTAGATGGGCAGGGTGAGCAGGACGGAGTTGACGCCATCGGCTTGATTTGGCATGAGGATCTTTGACGACAAGGAGAGTGCGTCGTTGTCCCGTGATCTGATGAGCAGATCCCTGCGGGTTGGCTCGAATGCGTGGTCGAAGCCTAAGTGGTGCATCCGATCGTCGATCGGTTCGACATAGGCGGATGGGAAGTAGAACTCACGTGAGCCTGCTTCAACCAACCCTCCAGATGGGGCCGGCTCGGTGAAAACGGCTTGAGGAACACGTTGTCTCAGCTCGGCCTCTACCAGAGCCCGATTTTCGTGGCTCACCAGGGGGATCCACTCGAAGGAGAGAATGTCGCCGTGCCTGAAAAGCAGCGTACTGGCCGCGAGACGGAACTCTTCCGCGGTCACGTCCTCGGAGCCGTCAAAAAGGCCCTTGAGGCTGTAGAGCGCCTCTACGTTGAGTTCCATCTCGCGCTGTATAGAACGCGCGTGAGTTTTGACCTGGGCCGTGAAGTCCTGGTCGATGCTCTGTCTCTGCACGAGGTGTAGCTGGAGGCTGACCAGCACTGTGAAGAGGAATCCAGAGAGGATTCCTGCGATACCGATGAAGTTCTTCTTCGAGGTTGACATGACGGCGACGCAGGACCGATGAGGGGGTGAGCAGGCGACTGCCCAGGCTGGTTGATTTCGATCTAAGTTAGCAGTCAGGCCCCTCAGCGCGGATGACCTGGGTCACACGATTGCATGGGGTGTCTCCTTGAGGTGCTAACCTTATCGAATTCTCAAGAAATTTGGTGAATGAACCCATGACAGTGCGCTTTCCATGACTGGAATTGGGTTGGATGAACTCGGGTGAATAAGCGTCAATGATGGTATGTAACTTGCAGTGGCATCAATGCGGTTTACCCTTGGTTCCCCACCTGACACAGGAGCGTAAATGCTAGGCGTCGTATTCACAGAATTCACCGACATGGTCGAGCAAGCCTTCGGGGCCGAAACCCTCGACGAAATGATCGGCGGGGTCGAGTCACGCCTCGAGTCCGGGGGCGCGTACACCGCGGTCGGGACGTACCATCACAACGAGATGGTTCTGCTGGTGTCGCAACTTGCGAAACAGACCGGGCGCGATATCGACGAGCTCGTGGAACTGTTCGGTCAGCACCTGTTTGGGCGTTTCGTCGTGCGTTATCCCGTCTTCTTCGAGGGCATCGACCATGCACTCGATTTCCTGGAGACCGTGGAAGGCCACATCCATTTCGAGGTGCGCAAGCTCTATCCAGCCGCCGAGCTCCCGACCTTTGTCTGCGACCGAAAAGCACCGCAGCTCCTGGTCATGGAGTACCACTCGACCCGCCCCTTTGCGACGCTCTGCCGCGGCTTGATCAAGGGCTGTGCGCAGCACTTCGGGGCGCAGCTCGAGATCGATGAGTCACCGCTGGCCGATGAAGCCAGCGGCATGTGTTTCACGATCCGGATCATCTGAGCGTGGCCGACCTGGACGCGGAACGCCTGGCAAGGCAGCTGAATCGGGAGCGCCGTGCCCGCGAGGATGCCGAGCAGCTTCTCGAGGAGAAAGCCAGAGAGCTCTACACGGCCAATGCTCGTCTGGAAAACCTGCTGGTGGATCTCGAAAGGCGGGTGCTGGATCGCACCGCCGAGTTACGCCTTGCGCTCAACGATGCGCAGCGCGCCAGTCGCGTCAAGTCGGACTTCCTGGCCATGGTCAGCCACGAGATCCGCACACCGATGAACGTCGTGCTGGGCATGAGCGAGCTGTTGCTCGATTCATCCCTCGACAGCCAGCAGCGCGCGATGCTGGCCTCGATCCACGATTCGAGCAAGGCCCTGCTGGTGGTGATCAACGATCTGCTCGATCTCTCCAGTATCGAGGCGGGCAAGCTGGGACTGGAATACATCGGCTTCGATCTGCGCGAGACCGGTTCCCGTGTTCTCGAGGGTTTACGGCATCGTGCCGAGCGCGAGGGCCTGGATCTGGTCAGCATATTGCCTGAAGACGAGGATTTCAGTTTTGTCGGGGATCCGGGGCGGCTGCGACAGGTGCTCGTCAACCTGGTCAGCAACGCCATCAAGTACACCGAGAAGGGAAGCGTCACCGTGAAGATCGAGCGCCTGTCTCGTGACGACGGCATCTCACGGGTGCGTTGCAGCGTGAGTGACACGGGACCCGGTATTCCGCTCGAGAACCAGGCAACGCTGTTCGAGCAGTATGCGCGGCTCGAGCAGGGTCACCAGGAGCAGATCGAGGGTTCCGGACTCGGCTTGGCCCTGTGTCGGCAGCTCATCGATCTGCTCGACGGGTCCATTGGGGTGGAGAGCGTTCCCGGCGAGGGATCGACGTTCTGGTTCATCGTCCCGTTGCGGGATGCCGAAAACACGTCGGAGCTGGACGATGTCGTCCATGTGACGCGCGATGCAGATGACGTCGAGCACCCCTCACTGCGCATCCTGGTGGCCGAGGACAACCCGGCGAACCAAGTCGTGGCGCGCATGATGCTGGAGAAGATGGGGCATCAGGTGGACATGGCCGACGACGGCAACGCCGCGGTCGCGGCAGCACGCAGCGTCGCCTACGACGTGATCCTCATGGACGTACGCATGCCGGTCATGGACGGTCTCGAGGCGACCCGGGCGATTCGTGGGCTCGAGGGCGTGGCAAGCACGGTACCGATCATTGCACTGACTGCCAATGCCATGGCGAGTGATCGCGAGAAGTGCCTCTCTGCCGGCATGACCGGCTTCGCCATCAAACCGCTCAGCCGTGCAGCGCTGGAGCGTGCACTCGCCGAGATCTGAAGCGATCGGCTTCAGCAGGCGCCGACGGCTGGGTCGAAATACTCCCTGAAACCGCAGCGATCGATGGCCCGGCGCATCGGCAGATTCTGGTGCTGGGTATCGATGTAGATCGTTCGGCAGCCCTGTTCCATGAGGTGGTTGATTGCGCCTTGCAGGGCGCGCGTCGCCAGGCCCTGTCCGCGATAGGCGCCGTCGCTCCAGATCTCGCCCAGGACGGCGGCATCGGGTTCGATCTCGTAGTGATCGCACTGGCCGAGGCGTACCCGCCCATGGCTGACCGGGAGCCCGTCGCGCTCGATGAAGAAGAAGGCACGGCTGGGCGTTGCACACACCATGGCGAGGCGCGCCAGGCCGCGCCAGCCGAATCGTCGCTGCAGTACACGCCAGTGGGCCGCTACCTGCATCGGGTGGCCGACCCAGCCAAAGTGCGGGTCGTTGTCAGGGAACGGCTGGTCGGAATCCAGGCGGTAGATCAGGTCTTGCATGAGCGTCACCCTAGCGTGGCAATGCGGAACGGTTCATGACAGCACCCATTCGACGCGGTGTGGCATGAAATTGAATTTGCGCTTGAAACGTCGCAGTGTCGGACTCGCACCGAACCACTTGTCGTAGGCGAGGTAGCGCACCTCGGGGTAGTCACGCAGTGCATGGTCGGCGACGCCACTGATCAGCAGCGGCACGACTCCGTTGGCATGATGGTCTGCGTGACCGTAGATGACGTGAATCATCATGATCTCGCCGGCGACCATGCAGCCGGCATAGGCCACCACCTGACCGTCCTTGAGCACGCCGAAGTAGGGGTAGTCATGGAGTCGGTTGCGCGAGGGTGGATCGGTGACCGGCTGCGCTTCGTGCTGCAGGAACGCCTCGTCCATCTCGCCCTGGCGAACCGTGGTCGAGCGATGGATGGCGGTGATCTCGTCGAGGTGGGCGTTGTAGTCGATGCGCTCGAAGGTGTAACCGAGACGCTGGGCCTTTTTTACGTTGCGCCGCGCCGAGCCCTCGAGTGCTTTCCACCAGCTCTCGTGGTCGCCGGGCAGTCGGCACATCGCAACACCGTACTCGAGGAAACGGATCAGCGGGAAATGCGGATGACGCCGGGTGTATTCGCGGTGGATCGCCGCGGTGATGCGTCCGTAGAACGGGTCGTTGTCGGTGCTGCGGTCATGCATCAGGTTGACCGAGACGCGTGGCAGCGTGAGCGCGGTGCGCAGGTCCTGCCACAGGGCCTGGACTCGCTTGGTGATGTCCTCGTTCATGGTTCTCTCCTTGCTTGCATTGCTTGAGTTGCAATCAATTTGCGTGCCAGATCTGTGATTCTTTGGCGCAGGCGATCGGGATCGGTGTCCCGCATCGCCTCTTCCCAGGTGGGCGCCACTGCCGCGCGCAGCTCGCTCAGCAGCGCCGCGGCTCGAGGTTCCGTGGCGGCACGCGCCTCGAGCCAGCGCAGCCAGCGCAGGTCGGTGATGCCCTCGGCGAGGGCGAGCAGCCTGGCATCGATGTCCTGAACGGCACTGCAGATCGACGCCTCCGGGTAGAGGAACTGGTAGTCGTCCTCCCGGCCATCGGTCGGGTCGAAGGGGTCCGCGCTCGGCATGCGCGCGTGCCACTGCAGGTAGCCGCCGGCACCGACACGCCACAGGTAGAAGCCGGCCGCGAGACGGTGGTCGGGCATGTTGTAGAACCAAGGTTCAGCCCCGCGTTTCCTGATCTGGGCGAGGTCGGCAGCATCGACGCCGAAGCCGGGGTTGGTCAGGACGACGTCGTAGAGCGGGACGAGATCGGCCTGGCGAGGGTTGTTGAGCTGTGCCGCCAGGCGAGCCGCGGGGGCCGCGCTGCGCAGTGCGCTGGCGAGGCGTGCCTGGTGTTTCAGCACGCCGGGATCGATCCCCGGTTCGTCGACGACCGCCCACAGCGGAGCCGCCAGTTCGCGGGACGCGATCAGGTCATGGGTCGAGCCGAGCACTTCGGATGCGCCGTCGACCCCGTGCGCAGCGGACAGGCGCTTGACCGAGGCGTAGTCGAGAAGGGGTGCGTTGAAGCCGGTGCGGCGCAGCTGCTCCAGACCGTCGACGAAGCGTTCCCTACCGTTGCCCGTGGGCGTGGCCAGCGGCGGCGCGAGGGAGGTCAGGCCCAGCGCCCGCAGCCGGTCGAGGTCACAGGCCGCCTGGGCCGTTCGGCTGGAAGCCAGGCTGGGGAACCAGGTCAGGTGCGGCGCTTCGGCATGGTAGACGCCCACCGGCACACCGGGGTCGGGCAGGGCGGTGTCGAGAACCTCGACCCGCAGCGCCTGCCTTACGTTGCCCTCCGTGGTGCGCATTTCGAGCCACCCCATGTATTGCCCCGCCGGGGTGTCGCCAGGCACCGCGACCTCGACGAGCAGGCGTCGGGGCAGACGCGGATCGAGGCGCGCGTGGTCGAGGTCGCCACGCAGATGCTGCGCGTCGGGCACCAGTAGCGTCGACGCACCACCGGCACGGCGATAGCGCCAGTGCCCTACCCGGACACTCGCACCAAGAGCCACACCGTCCGCGGTGGGTGGTTCGAGAGCCCATGAGGCTTGCCGCTGTTCGTCCGACTGGGCCACGAGATCGAGCAGCACGCGCCCACCAGGCACCGACACGACCGGTTCGCCCTCCACAACGGAAGGTGCATAGGGCGCAAAGGTCTGGCGGAAGACGATGCGGCGCAGCGCGATACCCGGCGTCTCCGTCCGCTCGAGTGGGGACGCGCGCCAGGTCTCGAGGAAGCGCGTGCGCCGGTCCGTGAGGATGGATTCCAGCGCCTGCGTCGACCCGGAGGGCTCGACCAGCACCGCGGCGAGGTGGGTGGCGCGGAAGCCGTCGCCACCGAGTTCGATCACGAGGCCCTGCGCATCGACCCGGGTCTTCGCGCTCACGCGCCCACCACGCCGGGCGCCGTGCAGTTGCCAGGGGTTGCCGTCCAGCACCGCTTCGCTCGTGCGCCCGGCGAGGTAGCGGCTAGCGATCCAGCCCTCGGGGGTATGACGCGCATCGTGGACGACGTCTCCGTTGAGGACGATCCGGCGCTGCAGTGGATGCGGGATCGCTTCCCATTCACCCGGATCCTCGGTCCAGAGCGTCACCCGCCACGTTCCTGCAGGAACTGGCAGCACCAGCCGGCGCACGCCGACCAGGCCATCGCTGAGCAGTGGGTCCGATCCGGGCCGACGCACGACATGGACCTGGGCGCCCTGGAGTGCATCGTCGTTGGGGCCCAGCAGGCGGAAGCCGGGATAGAGCAGGCCATCTTCAGGACCCAGGTCCCAGCCGATCGCCCCTGCGGGCAGCCGGGGCGGTGGCACGATCTCCGCTTGCTCGACACGCAGGTCGGGAGACTCCGGCACGCTGAAGACGATGATTCGCTCGAGGGCCGCGCTGTTGAGGATGCGCCCAATCGGCGTTTTCAGCCCGGTGAGCGGCACGCGCAGTGTGAACGGACCCGGCGGGATCCGGCGCTCGGGGCTGGCCCGGGTTGCGTAGTTGCTCGAGTCGGCGTCATCGATGCGCACCACCAGCGTGACCGGCTCTGGACCGTCGTGCTTGCCGGAGATGCGCAGCTCGCTTCCCGCCGCGAGGGAGCGTGGCGGATCGAAGCGTTCGACGTGCAGCGGACCGCGCGCCTGCACCGGCAGGGCGAGTCCGCCGAGCACGGTCAGCAGCAGCGTGGAGGGGATGGCGAGTCGTCGTAGCGCATGCATGCCCCTGATAACGCACAAGGCATGCCAGCCGGGAACCCGCATTGGGAGGCGCCATCCCCGGGGATGGCATGGGCTGTTTCGCAATTTGCGAAGCGCAATGCGTCGTTGCTCGCGTTGTGTGCCGGTTTCGGGCGCTCTGACTGCCCATGGAGCTGGCACCCTACTTGCTGATTCAAACCAGACCCATCAAGCGCACGCCCGGGCGTGCGAGACCAGGAGAACTCCAGATGACCGCAGATCCGATCCCGCAGGCCAGCCCGTCCAGCCAGATGCGGCGCTACGTCTTCGTCGTCGGCAGCCCACGCAGCGGCACCACCTGGCTGCAACTGCTGCTTGCGCAGCACCCGGCCGTGGCGACGCATCAGGAGACCCACCTGTTCCACAACTACCTCGGTCCGCTCGAACGCGCCTACCGGGGCGGTCGCGACACGGCCCAGTTGCGTGACGTCGGTATCCACAACGTTGTCGACGAGCAGGCGCTCTACGGCTTCTGCCGCCAGTTCGCGCTGCAAGCGCTCGACGGCATCGCCGCGAGCGAGCCGCAGGCCGAGGTGGTGATCGAGAAATCCCCGGACCACGTCCGCGACCACGAACTGATCCTGCGCGTGTTGCCCGAGGCGTGGTTCGTTCACGTCATCCGTGACCCGCGCGACGTCGCCATCTCGATGCGCAGCGCGGGACGAGGCTGGGGCCGCTCCTGGGCGCCGAGCCGCACCCACGGTGCCGCCAGCACCTGGGCGCACAACGTTCAGTGCGGCCTCGACATCGCGCAGAAGACCGACCGTTACCGCGAGATCCGCTACGAGGACCTGCTGGAGCGCGGGTCGACCGAACTGGGCGAGCTGTTCACGTGGCTTGGCCTGCCGGTCGATGCCGGATTCTGCGACGCTGCGCTCGCGGCCTGCAGTATCGAGAACCTGCGTGGTGGAGATGCGAAGGTGCGCTCACCCTGGGCACTCAGAAAGGAGCCCGAGGGGTTCTATCGCTCGGGACGTAGCGGTGGCTGGGTCGATGAGCTGGGCCGTCGCGAACTCAACACCATCGAATACATCGCCGGTCCGCTGATGGATCGGCTTGGCTACAAGCGAGCCATGGCCAAGCGCCGCGCGCGGCCGTGGTCGCTGGCGATGTTCAACGGTCTTGCCATGGTGCGCGATCGCGCGATCGGGTTGCTGCGCGCGGTGTGACAGCAGGCAGGAGGATCACGATGCCCGCGCATGACAGGCTCGAGCGCCCGCTGATCTTCATCGGGCCAGGGCGCTCCGGTTCGACGGTGATCTCCGAGGCTGTGCTCGCGCACGAGCAACTCGGCTGGCCGTCGAACTACCTCGAGTACCGGCCGCACAGCCCATGGGTCAACCTCGTCCAGCGCCTGCTGGACAACGACCTGTGGCGGCTGGTCGGCGAGAAGAGCCAGCTCAACCGGACACGACAGCTCAACACCCTGCTGCCGCGTCCGGCCGAGGCCTACCCGTTTTGGGCGGAACTGACCGGACCCGACGTCGATTTCGCGCGCGGGTTCCTGCTGCACGAGAGGCCGTCGCCCAGGGTGCGTGACCGGGTGCGTCGCACCTTGCAGCGCATGCTCGCCTGGCAGGGCAAGTCCCGGCTGGGAATGAAGTTCACCGGTCCGGGTCGCATCGGCTACCTTTCGGCGCTGTTCCCGGATGCACGCTTCGTCAACGTGGTGCGCGATCCCGTGGCGACCGTCCAGTCGCTGCTCAAGGTGCCGTTCTGGGCCCAGCTCGGCATGCACCGCCTGTGGTGGACCGGGGCCTACAGCGACGACGAACGCGCCGAGTACGAATCCCTGCGCGAGGATCCCGTCGCGTCGACCGCCTTCCAGCTCGGCAAGATCCTCACGACCACCCGCGATGAGGCGGCGGCCTGCGGTGTGCCGATGCTGACACTCGCCTACGAGGATTTCATCGTGCGGCCACGCGAAACGGTCGCGCAGGTCCTCGACTTCGCCGGGCTCCCGGCCTCACGCTGGATCGATCGCAAGCTCGACGGCATGCAGGTCCACGATCGCAACCGGGCCGCCATCCTCGACTCCCGTCAGGTCCGCCTGGTCGAATCGCTGACCTGACCGCCGCGTTCACGCGCGGTGTTGCTTTGCCGCGAACTCGACACGCTGCATGACTGCCGCATCCCGTGCGCCGCATGAATCCATGTGATCTCGATCACACCGCTGGTGGACCGTGGTCAGGTCTGTTCGTTTCAGGAAGGTGAGAGAGGGCGAGCGGTCATGCCGCGTGCCGGCTGGAAGCGTTGAGCCTGGCGCTCGAGCAGGCCTCGCAGAGCGCGACGCTCGGTCGCACCGAGCAAGGGTGAGAAGGCCACGGCGCACGAGAAGCCGAGCAGCAGGAGGGTGTTCAGAAGGAGACTCTCGATCAGGTTGTCCGGGCGCAGGCTCACGGCCAGCAGCCATGTGCCGATCGCGAGCAGTAGGGACAGGTTGACGCGCATCCAGGGCAGGCTCATGGGGTACTGGCGGCGCGCGGCAAACCACACCAGCGCGAAGCGCAGGGCGTAGGCGAGCAGTGTCGCCAGCGCCGCGCCCATCGCGCCATGACGCGGGACCAGCCACAGGCAGGCGAGCGCCATGGCCACCGCGGCCAGCGCGGTCGCCGTGGCCAGCTGCCGGGTGCGGCCGGAGTGCAGCAGGCCAAAATTGCCAAACTGGGTCCAGGCCTGCAGCAGGTAGGCCAGAACGATCAGTGGGACGATGCGATGCGCTTCCCAGAAGGTCGGCGCGGACATGACACGGAAGAAGTCGCGCGCGAACAGAGCCAGGCCCAGGGCGCAGCCGATCACGCCGAGGCTGAGCCAGAGAAACGTGCGGGCCTCGATGGCAGAGGCATCGGGGCGCTTTGCCACCTCGAAGCGCTGGGCCTCCCAGCTGGTGAACAGCGGCATCACGGCGAATACCCAGAGCACCATGCCGAGCTTGTAGCCAAGCGCATAGATGCCGGTCTCGTGCAGTCCCGCGAAGGTGGTCAGGAAGTAGCGTTCGCCAAAGGTCAGCGCGAAGTTGCCGAGGCTGGCAAGAATCAGCGGGGTGCCGAAGATGAGCAGCAGGCGTGCCTGGACATGATCCCAGCGTAGGCCGGTGTGGCGCAGCGACCACGGCAGCAGCACCAGGCCCACCGCGAGCGAGGAGATCAGCGTGCTGTAGAGGACGCCGAGCACGCGCAGGTCCAGGACCACCAGGAACACCACGTTCAGCACCAACTGAAGCGCCAGCTTGGCGGCCCCGGTGGCGACGAACCGCCACGGCAACCCGAGCACGCGCAGGTAGAGCGACGGGATCTCGATGAACGACTGCAGGAAAAAACTCAGGAAGATGAGCCTGAACAGGGTTTCACCACCCTCCACACCGGGCAGCAGCGCCGTCGCGAGCGGGCCCGCGCAGGCTGCGCCGATCAGCGCGGCGACGGCGTAGAAGCCGATGAACAGCAGCGTGGAGGTGGCGACCACCGTGCGTCGCGCCTCCTCGGTGGGAGCGCTCGCATGGAAACGGAACACCGCGCTGTAGAGGCCGGCGCTCGCGATCATCGCGAACACCTCGGTGGTCATGAACAGCATCTCCACCGCGCCGTAGTCCGCCGGCGTCAGGTAGCGGGTGTAGAGCGGCAGCATCAGGAAGCCCGCGGCACGGTTGAGCAACACGCCGAGCGCGTAGATGGCCGAGTGGCTGGCGGTCTGGGCGAGCAACGTCAGCCCCCGGCGAACGCGGCGACCAGCCGCGCATGCTGCCGTTCCGTGGTGAAGCGTTCGAGCACGCTGCACCGTGCACGCGCCCCGACCCTGGCCTGCAGTTCGGCATCGGAGACGACTCGGCCGATGGTCTCGGCAAGCCCGTCGACATCGGCCGGTTCGACATAGAAGCCGTCCTCACCGTCCTCGAGCAGTTCGGCCATGCCCCCGATGCGGCTCGCGATGACCGGTTTGCCGGCAGCCATCGCCTCGATCACCACCATGCCGAAGCCCTCGCGCACCAGCGACGGGGCGACGCTCACGGCGGCCCCCGGCAGCAGCGGCTCGATGGACGGCACCTTGCCCGGCAGGCTGAAGTGGCCGTCGAGGTCGAGCTGCGTCACCCGTGCGCGAAACGCCTCGAGATCGGGGCCGTCACCGACGTAGAGGAAGTGCAGGTCGCGCCGGCCCCGCTCGTGCACCAGGCGGGCGGCGGCGTCGATCAGCACCTCGATGCCCTTGTAACGGTTTGCGCGCGCGGCGCAGAAGACCACCTGCCGCTCGCGGGGGATTGCGTAGGTCTCGTGCAGGTCGACCGTCTCGGTCATCCGCTCGGGCAGCTGGATGCCGTTATGGATGGTGACCAGTTTCGCGGCCGGCACCACGTGCACCCTCTCGAGGACCTCGCGGACGTAATCGGAGACCGCGATCACGCGGTCGGCGGAACACCAGCGCACCCGGTTGGCGACGTAGCGCAGTGCCCGGCGCAGTGGATCGAGTCGGCTGACCGTGCCGGCGGTGTGGTCGTGCTCGATCACGCGCGCAACGCCTGCGAGCCGCAGCACGGCATAGCGCAGCGAGCTCGCCGGCCAGTCGATCAGGTAGACGGTGCCGATGTCGTGCGCGCGCAGGTAGCGCCACAGCGCCAGCGGGGTGGCCTTGGCGAAGTCGAAGGCGTCCACCTCGATGCCGTGCTCGGCGTATCCCTCCGGCACCTTTTCGAACCCTGGAAAGCAGACCCGTGCCTGACCGCCTCGACGCCGGCAATCGGCACCAAGCGCAGTGAAACAGGCCTCGATCATGGTCCATGCGTAGCCTGTGCCCGGCGCGAAATTGCCGACCAGCAGCAAGTTGTCAGTAGGCATGGGCCTCTCCGATGCGGGGTTGCAGCGGCGCGAGGCTCCGCTCGATCAGCCTGAAGCAGCGACTGTAGTCCGAAAGGTCGCCGCCGTAAGGGTCATCGATCTCGGCGAGGAGTCCGTGCGGCAGCGGTGCAAGATCACGCAACAGCGCGAACCTGGCCGCGTGCGCGGGGTAGGCTGCACGCAGTGCTTCGAGCTGGTGGACCTCCATGGCGAGCACCAGGTCGGCCCGCGCGATCATCGCCGCATCGACCGGCAGCGAGCGGTGCGCCGAAAGATCGATGCCGAGCGCATGGGCCGCCTGCACGGCCCTTCCCGGGGAGGGGCGCGATTCGCGCACGTCCAGGCCGCAAGACTCGATCAACAACGCATCGCCGCAACGTTGGCGCAGGGCATGTTCCGCGAAGGCACTGCGGCAGATGTTGCCCTGGCAGACGAACAGCACACGCTGCACATCGCCGCAGGCAGGCGTCTGGCGACCGGTGCGACGATGGCGCCAGGTCGCGGTGAGCTGGTTCCGAATCCTCTGCAGCGCCCGCTTGGCGCGCCCTGCCATGCGGCGCAGTGCGCGCACGCCATCCATCAGGCCGGAGAGCTCGGCCTCGAACACCACGTCGTCCATGCGCCCGTTGTCGGTGATGCGGCGCAGTGCCAGCGGTTCGCTGTGCGGCCGGCTCAGGCCCGGCTCGAGGGTCGTGGCCGAACGGATGCCATGCGCCATCAGGGTGGCGAAGTGCCCCTCGTCCCATTCGCCGCTCGGGTAGCAGAAGTGAACCAGCGGAGGGTTGGGGTGCCCCGGCCCGAGCGCCTCGCCGAGCCAGGCCCGGTTGCGCACGATCTCGTCACCCGCGAGATCTGGCGCGAGCGGGAGGCGGTGGCGATGGGTGTGCAGCTGGATGTCGATGCCCTGGGCGTGCAGACCGCGCAGGGTCGCTGCGTCGAGGTTATGGAATCGCCGGTCGGCGAGCAGCGGGTCGATCCCGACGTCGAGCCGCATCGCCATGCTCTCGAGCAGACGGTTGCGTCCAGCCTCGTCGAGTTGCGTCTCGGCGGCGAGATAGAAGCGCCGTACGGCGTCCCCGTCGCGCACGTCAAGGATCTCGGGGATGCCGTCGAGGAGGTCGCCGACCTCGACCGTCTCCAGCATGCTTTTGGAGCACAGGTACTGCAGGGCGACACGGAACACCGGCGTCTGTGTGTCGCAGTGGTAGGAGGTGACGTAGAGCGTGGCGGGATAGCCGTACTCGGCGAGGATCGGTGCGCCGTGGCTCGCCACGCTGGCAAACCCGTCGTCGAGCGTGATGGCCACCGTGGGCTCATCGGCGCCGCCCGAGCTCAAGCGCTCCACGCCCTCACCGAGCGGCACGACGCGGTAGCCCTTGCGGCGCAGCAGTTCCATGCGGCGCCGGAACAGGTCCGGATCGATGAACACGCCGGGCCACATAGCGCCTTCGTCGGCCACTGCGAAGGCGTGAAAGCAGAGGATTCGCAGCGAACGCGCGGTCAGCCTGCGCGCGATCGCGAACAGGCCGAGTGCGCGCGCGCCGCGCAGGATCAGGGTTTTTGCGGCCACGTCTGGACTCCTTGCTGAAGGCGTGGCAGGGCACGTGTGGCGAGGAGCCCAAGATGACGACCCAGTGCGCGCCAGTAGAGCGCGCGGTCGCCCGGGAACATGTAATCGCTCTGCACGCGTGGGTCGAGACCGAGCAGCACGAACTCCGCAAGCCTGCGCAGCTTGAGCGTCCAAGGCAGCGCCGGGTCGCGCAGGCTGCCGATCAGCCAGGCGGACTCGAGCGGCACCGTCTGGCGCATGCGTGCCGGCCGCCATCGCGGCAGCTCGCGTGGGCGGCCGAGGCTGAGCTTGTGGTCGGCGAGCAGGCGCGGAAAGTCGACGCCCGCAGCGAGCGCGAGGTGCAGCGAGCCCCAGAAACGGGCGTTGATTTCGATGAACCAGAAGCGATCGGTTTGCGGATCCCAGCGGTACTCGACCATCGCCGCGCCCTGGTGTTCCAGGTGGCGCAGGCGGCGCAGGGCATCGGCGTGGATCGCGGGGTGGGTCCAACTGCAGCGGTAGGCGGATACGCCGCCCGTGTGCGGCACCTCGTGCAGTCGGCGATGCATGAAGCTCGCACGCAGCTCACCGTTGTCGAGCAGGGCGAATGCGGCCACGCCGACCCCCGGCGCGTGCGCCTGCAGCGTCACCGATCGATGGCTTGCGCGCAGGTGGCGCAGTTCGCTCTCGAGCATCGCGGCGTCGGTGACCGGCACCACCCGTCCGGGTGACACGCCGCGGGCGTGCTGCGCATCCACTTTCAGATACAGGGGGAAGCC
>JAACFL010000215.1 GCA_009937385.1 Gammaproteobacteria bacterium
TCGGTGGTGTCGGGCTCGTGGCAGTTGAGAAGCTGCAGCACCTCGCCCTCGGCGATGGTGTTGGTCGCCTCGGCGAGAATCTGCATCACACGCATGTTGTCGACTTCGACCATCATCTCGAACGCACGCGAGTAGAGGAAGTCGCCCACCAGCACGCTCGCCTCGTTACCCCATACCGCGTTGGCGGTCTCGCGGCCTCGGCGCAGCTCGGAGGCGTCGACCACGTCGTCGTGCAGCAGCGTGGCGGTGTGGATGAACTCCACGATCGCGGCAAGCTGGTGGTGGTGCGGTCCGGGGTAGTCGAGCGCGCGTGCCGAGAGCAGCACCAGGAGCGGTCGCAGTCGCTTGCCGCCGCTGTTGACGATGTAGTGGCCGAGCTGGTTGATCAGCACCACGTCGGACTGCAGCCGGCGTTGGATCAGGTCGTCGACGGCAGCCATGTCGTCGGCGGCCAGGGTGCGGATCTGGTCGATGTCCATGCGTGGTCCGGTTCGGGAATTCGCGCATGCTAGGGAGGGGTGCCGGGGGTGTCAAGGAAATGCGTGGCCGCGCAAGGCGTTATCGTGACGCCGGGTGCGGTGAGGCGTGGTGTCAGTATGCTCATGGCCTGGGTGCCGCTCCTGCGAGGCGACCGGATGGAGGAGCGGCGCCCACGGCGCAATCGGGCCACACCGGAATCGCGGCCAGGGGGCCGCTTCTACAATTGAGGGCATGACACCGGTAGGAGCGCCGCACACGGCGCGACCGGACCGGCGGCCACGGTGGTGAAAGAGGTGCCGATAGGCCTTGCTCGCCACGCCCCCGCCACGATAGAATTCCCGCCTTTACGCGTACCGCCTTCGCGGAGCGCAGTCAGATCAAGAGGTTTCGCGATGTACGCTGTCATCATGAGTGGCGGTAAGCAGTACAGGGTCGCCGAGGGCGACACCATCCGGGTCGAGAAGCTGGCCGGCGAAGAAGGCGGCGCGGTTGAGCTCGACAAGGTGCTGCTGGTCGCCGACGGCGACGACGTCAAGATCGGCGCCCCCTACGTCGACGGCGGCAAGGTCACGGCCACCGTCAAGGCACAGGGCCGCGGCAAGAAGGTCAAGATCATCAAGTTCCGCCGTCGCAAGCACCACCTGAAGCGCCAGGGCCATCGCCAGGCGTACACCGAACTGCACATCACCGGCATCCAGGCCGGCTGAGCGGGAGCGAGAGACCATGGCACATAAAAAGGCAGGCGGCAGCACACGCAACGGGCGTGACTCGGAGTCGAAACGCCTGGGCGTCAAGAAGTTCGGCGGCCAGCAGGTCATCGCCGGCAACATCCTGGTGCGCCAGCGCGGCAACCAGTTCCACCCCGGCGTCAACGTCGGCTGCGGCCGCGACCACACCCTGTTCGCCAAGGCGGACGGCGCGGTGAAGTTCGAGGTCAAGGGCCCGAAGCGTCGCAGGGTGGTCAGCGTCGTCAACGCCTGAGCGCGGCGACCGCCAGCATCGATCCGAAGCCCCGTCGCCGACGGGGCTTCTTGTTTCAGCCCCACCCACCATGAAATTCTTCGACGAGGCCACCATCACCGTCGAGGCCGGCAACGGCGGCAACGGCTGTGTCAGTTTCCGGCGTGAGAAGTACATCCCCAAGGGTGGCCCCGACGGCGGTGACGGTGGTGATGGCGGCAGCGTGTGGCTGGTCGCCGACCCCGGCCTCAATACCCTGGTCGACTTCCGCTACACGCGCCGCTTCAAGGCCGAACGTGGCACCGACGGCATGGGCCGCAACCGCACCGGCAAGAGCGGCGACGATCTCGAGATCCCGGTGCCGGTCGGCACCGTGGTGCAGGACGTCGACACCGGCGAGCAGCTCGGCGACCTAGTCGCGGCGGGCCAACGCCTCAAGGTGGCGCAGGGCGGCTTCCACGGCATCGGCAACACCCGCTACAAGTCGAGCACCAACCAGGCGCCACGCCAGTTCAAGCCGGGCACGCCGGGCGAGACGCGCCAGCTGCAGCTGGAGCTGAAATTGCTCGCCGATGTCGGCCTGCTCGGCCTGCCCAATGCCGGCAAGTCGACGCTGATTCACGCTGTTTCGGCGGCGCGGCCGAAGGTCGCCGACTACCCGTTCACGACGCTCTACCCGAACCTCGGCGTGGTGCGCATCGAGGCGCACCAAAGCTTCGTCATCGCCGACATCCCTGGCCTGATCGAGGGTGCGGCCGAGGGCGCCGGGCTTGGCGTACGCTTTCTCAAGCACCTTTCCCGTACCCGCCTGCTGCTGCACCTGGTCGATCTCTCGCCGCCCGACGGCAGCGACCCGGTCACGGCGGTCGAGTCGATCGCCGCGGAACTCGCCCGCTTCAGTTCCGACCTGGCCGCCCGTGAACGCTGGCTGGTGCTGAACAAGGCGGATTTGCTCGCGGTGGAGGACCGTGAGGCGCATGCCGCCGACATCGTTGCCCGCCTCGGGTGGCAGGGGCCGGTGTTCACGATTTCCGCTGCGCAACGCGATGGCACCGATGGGCTGGTGAAACAAGTCATGGCGCGGCTCGACGCGTTGGGACCGGCTGAATCGACTGACACGGCAGCGGAGTCGAACAACCCGGCAAGTTGATATGTGGGTCGGGCTTCAGCCCGACATCCACGCCGCGTTGGGCTGAAGCCCGACCCAACATGGGCTCGGTTCTTTTCCAGCTGCCATTGATGTGTGCACTGATCTTCCTGTCTGCCCATGTTGATTTTGTAGGAGCGCCATCCACGGCGCGATCGGCACCATGGGAAACCCCACGCCACGCCGGTAAACTCCGTCCAAGCTGGCCCCGATGATGGGGATTGACGGACCGCGAACGTGATGAAGGACCGCGAACAACTTGGGCAGAGCCGCCGCTGGGTGATCAAGATCGGCAGCGCGATGCTCGCCGCGCCCGGCGGACACGGCCTGAACGAGGCGCTGATCGGCGACCTCGCCGAGCAGATGGCTGCACTCGCAGACGATGGCCGCGAACTGCTGCTGGTCTCCTCGGGCGCGGTTGCCGCCGGCATGCACCGGCTGCGCTGGAGCGCACGCCCGCGTGAACTGCACGAGTTGCAGGCCGCCGCCGCAGTCGGCCAGTCGGGCCTGGTGCAGGCCTACGAGTCGGCCTTTCGCCGCCATGAAATTACGACCGCCCAAGTGCTGCTGACCCACGACGATCTCGCCAACCGGCGACGGTATCTCAACGCACGAAGCGCCCTGCGCACGCTGCTCGGCCTGCGCGTGGTGCCGATCATCAACGAGAACGACACCGTCGCAATCGACGAGTTGCGTTTCGGCGACAACGACACCCTGGCCGCCATGGTGGCCAATCTCGTCGAAGCCGACTTGCTGGTGATCCTCACCGACCAGAAGGGCCTCTACGAAAAAGACCCGCGACAACATGCCGACGCGGCGCTGGTCACCGAGGCGCGCGTTGACGACCCACACCTGCAGGCCATGGCCGGGGAGGGCGGGTCGCTCGGTCGCGGCGGCATGGTCACCAAGGTGCGCGCAGCCGGCATTGCCGCGCGCTCGGGTAGCCCGACGCTGATCGCCTGGGGCCACGAACCGGACGTTCTTGGCCGCCTCGCCAACGGCCAGACGCTCGGCACACTGCTCAACACCGAGCGTGAGCCGATCGCTGCGCGAAAACAGTGGCTCGCCGGCCAGCTGCAGGTCAGTGGCACCCTGCGGCTCGACGAAGGCGCCGTGCGCGTGCTCGCCGAGCAGGGGCGCAGCCTGCTCGCGGTCGGCGTGCGCGGTGTCGAGGGCGGCTTCCAGCGCGGCGAGCCGGTGGTGTGTATCGCACCCGACGGGCGCGAGGTCGCTCGCGGGCTGGTCAACTACGGTGCCGACGAGACGCGCCGCATCATGGGTCGCCCCAGCGGCGAGATCGAGGCCCTGCTCGGCTACATCGACGAGCCGGAGCTGATTCACCGCGACAACCTGGTGCTTCTTTGAACAAGCAATAACTCTCTTACGAAAAGCAATTCATAGATGAACATA
>JAACFL010000216.1 GCA_009937385.1 Gammaproteobacteria bacterium
TTGGCCTGGTGCTCTTCGCGTTCGTCCTGTGGCGACTGTTGCACCGATTCCAGAGGGCGGCGACCCCGGAGACCGAGTCCGTTTCCGAGGCCGACGCCTGAGCGTGATCTCAGCGGCAGTAGTAGGCCGTGATCACTCCGCAGGTGTCGTGTTTGTAGGCGTCGATGCACCCCGCAGTGGCCGGTTGAGGCGCCGTGTAGACGTCGATCTCGTAGTCGGGCCCACCGACCATCCGATACGGCTTGCCGAGGCTGAAGCTGGGCGCGCCTAGCGAGGCGTGCAGCTCCTGTTCGGTGTGACCTACCCAACCCCCATCACCGGGGCCATGCGCGTGCAACGTGGTGACCGGGACTCCGCAGTCGGAAGAGGAAGCGGCGCCCGCCTGCAACGCGATGGCGCACGCGACGAAACCGAGCAGTCGAACGAACCGGATCGGGACTCCATCCATGGTGTCTCCTTCCGGGCGGTCTCCGGGACCCAAAGGGGACCGTCCTGAAAAGAGTCTAGACCCGTCTGGCCGATTTCGCCGCTCATTCTGGCTGTTCGCTTAAGGCGCGCAAGACCTCTGTCGCAAGGCAGCCGATCACCCGGGTTGGCGCCGCCGGATCGAACAGCACGAGACCGCCGTCTCCAGGTTCGCGGGCGCACTCCGGCCAGGTGGGTCTGGCGAGATCGTGCAGGTTGCATGCATCGACAACCAGCGCGAGATTGACGCCCGTGTAGGGCGGCTGCTCGGCCAACCTGGCGGCAAGCGCGGTGCGACGCGCCTGACGCTCAGCGCCGTCGGCATCGCAACTTGCTGCGAGACCGGGATCGTGGCGCACCCGGTCGGCACCGAACACCAGGTAGGCGGTATGGCGTGCCGCACAGCCCGGTCCTGCTTGAGCCAGCTCGACGAACACCCTCTGTTTGCGCAGGCCGACACCGATCTTCAGTGCATCCTGCCAGCCGGCACGCGTCAGGCGGGTGCCGGGAGGGCAGCCGGGTGGGGGCAGGTGGTTACCAGGGCCGGATCCGTGCTCTGCGGAGGTCACCACGATCACCAGGCCGCCCTCGCGCAGCCGCGAGAGCATCTCCTCGTCCGCTGCGGTCGCATGCGGTGAGAAGATCGTCAGAACTGCGCTCAGCAGCGGTGGGATAGACCAAGTGCGTCGCATCGGCGTCTGTGGGGGCGGGGCGTCCTGGTGACCCGCATTCAGCCTAGCCGAAGGTGACGCCCTGAGACGTTCGAGAATGGTGCCGGTCGCGGCAAAAAAAAAGCCCGCCATGAGGTGACGGGCTTAAACCACCAAAAGGAGGATGGAGGAGAGTCATCAAGGTACACGCGATGTTGCGGCGCAACAAGACCGATGCAGCGATCTGTTGCGCTGCGTCAATTGACGGATTTCCACGCATTGATCAGGAGGGGGCTGACCGCATGCGTGTCAGCTCGGGATCTCTGGTTGATGGCGGCTGGAGACGCAACAGATCACGGGTCTGGAAACGACAGAGCCCGCTCGCGGCGGGCTCTGCATAAGACGCTGTTTTCGCTTGGCTCCCCGGGACGGGCTCGAACCGCCGACCCAGTGATTAACAGTCACTTGCTCTACCGACTGAGCTACCGGGGAATAGGGGGCGGAATGGTAATGGCACCCCCCATGGGGGTCAATAGCGCCGCACGTCTCAGCCGTGCCGGTGCGGCAGAGACCCACGCTCGACCGAGGCGTAGGGAGATGAACGTACCCGGTCGTGCTCGTGCATCCGGTAGTGAACGAAGTCGGGCAGATTGTCGAACAGCATGAACGGGTTGCCCTCGCGCTGCTCGGCGATGGTCGAGGTCGGCTTGACCGCGTAGTTGTGACCCGGGTGGACGACGGTCTCGTCGGGCAGCGCTTCGCCGATGTGCCTCAGGGTGTCGTACATCTGCTCCGGATCCCCGCCGCGCAGATCGCAGCGGCCGCAGCCGAACACGAACAGCGTGTCGCCTGCGATCAGGTGGCCGTCGAGGTGCAGGCAGGCCGAGCCGGGCGTGTGCCCGGGGGTGTGCCAGAGCTCGATCTCGGTCTGGCCAATCGCGACCTTGTCTCCGCCATGATGCAGCGTGGGTGTCACCGGGCAGTCGCCCCAGAATTCGGCCTCGGCCTTGAGCAGGTGAACCTGGGCGTCGGTTTCGTTGACCAGTGCCTCGACGCCGTTGATGTGGTCGGGGTGGCTGTGGGTCAGCAGCACGTCGGTGATGCGTGCGTCTCGTTCACGGGCCATCTCGAGGATCGCCGGCACGTCCCAGGCCGGGTCGACCACCGCGGCCCGCCCGCTCGCATGGTCGTGCAGCAGGTAGATGAAGTTCTCCCAGCTGCCGAGTTCGCGGGCATGGATCGAGAATGGCTCTTCGTTTGTGCTCATCACGGATCTCCACTCGGGCCGGGTAGGGACCACGGCAAAAAAATAGTTGACAAGTTTGCTAGGACAATAATAACCTAGTAGCGAGCTCAAGTAAGAGCTATCCTCCTGTCCCCAATATTGACCCCGCAACCCCTGCGGGGTTCTTTTTTTTCTGGCCCTGGGTTCTAGCGGTAATCCTGTCTGTCGAGGCCGTGTTTGCGCATCTTGTCGTAGAGCGTCTTGCGAGGCAGACCCAGGGTCTCGAGGGTCTCCTTGATGTTGCCCTTATGGCGCGACAGCGCCTGCTCGATGATCGAGCGCTCGAAGTGCTCGACCTGCTGAGGCAACTTCAGACCGTCTTCGAGCCAGCTCTCGCCGGCCTCGTCGACCTGCTGCGGCGCGCAGTCGCCCAGCAGCAGGTAGCGCTCGGCGCAGTTGCGCAACTCGCGCACATTGCCAGGCCAGTCATGGCTGCTGAGGCGGTGCATCTGCGCCGGGGTCGGCAGGAGCGGCTCGCGCTGGTAGCGGCTCGCGGCGAGCTGGACGAAGTGCTGGAACAGCAGCGGGATGTCCTCGCTGCGTTCGCGCAGCGGTGGGATCTCGAGCGAGACCACGTTCAACCGATAGTAGAGATCTTCACGGAAGGTGCCGGCGGCACTCGCCTCCATCAGATCGATCTTGCTCGCAGCGACAACCCGCAGGTCGAGCGAGATCAGGTCGTTGGAGCCGAGCCGCTCGATGCTGCGCTCCTGCAGCGCGCGCAGCAGGCGGGTCTGCAGCGGCAGTGGCATGTTCTCGATCTCGTCGAGGAACAGGGTGCCGCCGTTGGCATGCTCGAACTTGCCGATGCGACGTTTCTGCGCACCGGTAAAGGCACCGGCCTCGTGGCCGAACAGCTCGCTCTCGATCATCGACTCGGGCAGCGCGCCGCAGTTGATGGCGACGTAGTTGCGCGCCCGACGGCCACTCTGATCGTGCAGGCTGCGCGCGACCAGCTCCTTGCCGGTGCCGGTCTCGCCAAGGATCAGCACGTCGGCATCGGTGTCCGCGATCTGTGCGATCAGTCCACGCAGCCGTTCCATGCGTGGCGTGTTGCCGACCAGCGGCCCGGTGCCGGAGCCCTGGGTTTCCAGCACACGGCGCAACGAGCGGTTCTCGAGGGTCAGGGCGCGCTTCTCCATGGCGCGCTTGATGACATCGCCGAGGTGCTCCGAGGAGAACGGCTTCTCGAGGAAGTCGTAGGCACCGTCGCGGATCGCGTTGACCGCCATGTTGATGTCGCCGTGACCGGTGACCAGGATCACCGGCAGGTCGCGGTCGATCTCCAGCACCTTGCCGAGAAAGGTCAGGCCGTCCATGTCCGGCATCTTGATGTCGCTGATGATCACCCCGGACCACTCGGAGTCCAGCAGCGGCAGCGCCTCCACCGGAGAGCTGAAGGCGCGTACGTCGTAGCCGGTCAACTCGAGCATCTGTGTGCCCGCGACACGGATGTGCTTCTCGTCGTCGATGAGGAACACCGGTCCGGGGGCGCTCATGCGCTCTTCTCCTGCAGCTCCTGGGCCCTCGG
>JAACFL010000038.1 GCA_009937385.1 Gammaproteobacteria bacterium
TGGGGTGACGGGTGCCGGTGCAACCGGTTCGGCCACGTCCGGGGCAGCCTCGGATCCGTTCTCCCGGGTGGCCTGCGTGCCGGTCACCGGCGCAGCCTCCGGGGCGGTGGCCTGTTGCGGACGCTCGGCACCCGGCCACAGCCACAGGACGAGCAGCAGCGCGACGACCAGCAGCAGCCCACCGGCGGCCAGTGCAATCCAGCGTGGACTGCGGCCCGACGCCGCCACCAGCGGCGGGCTGTCGGCGAAACGCACCCGGTAGACGCGCACGGGGTGCTCGATGTTCTTGACCTGGCGCTCGCCCAGGTCGTCGAACGGCCCGGGATCCTGGGCGCGGACGTTGTCGTGGACCGCTGCCGACAAGGCGATGCCACCCGGGTCGGCCAATCCCTCGAGGCGCGAGGCGATGTTGACGCCGTCGCCGAAGATGTCGTTGCCGGACTCGATGACGTCGCCGATGTTGATCCCGATGCGGTAGCGGATCGGCGCCTCCAGGTCGGACTGCTGCCGCGCGGCCTCGTCGTGGATCGCGCGCGCGGCACGCAGCGCGGAGACCGCGCTCGAAAAGACCGCCAGCACGCCGTCACCGAGCCGCTTGACGATCTCGCCGTCGTGCCCGGAGATCGCCCGGTCGACCACCTCGCGTTCGAGCGCCTGCAACCTTGCCAGCGTGCCCTCCTCGTCGCGATTCATCAGCCGCGAGTAGCCGACGACGTCGGCAGCGAGGATCGCCTGCAATCTGCGCGTGTGCCCTTCGGTCATGCGTTGCGTTGGCTGCGGGATGGCGTGAACGAGTATCGCACAGCGCCCACGGCGTCATGCGGGGACGGGAGCCGGAAGCGTCACGATCCATGCGCCGCAAAAGAAGAAGCCGGGCACCAGGCCCGGCTTCCACAACACCCTTGGAGAGAGCTGCCGTCAGGCGGCGCCCGCGGCGGCCAGGCGATCGGTGACGCGCTTGTCGGCGGCACGTTCGCTGACCTCGAGTTCCTTGACCACGCGGTCGACGAGGCTGCCGACCCGCTTGATCGACTCACGGTCGATGCTCTCGTGGTGACCCGACAGCAGGCGGATCCAGAGACGGCGGGCGTGCAGGTAGGTGGTGTAGGTCTTGAAGGTGATCTTATCCTTGCGCAGGAGCTCGAGCATCAGCGACCAGGTGTCGACGTCGACCGGCTCCTTGTACAGACCACCGATCTTGCGCGTGCTGACGCCGGTCTTGTGGCAACCCTCGACGGTCAGTGCCTCGAGTTGCAGGTAGAGCAGCGCGAACTGGCGGAGTTCGTCACCGCCGGCGATCATCGCCCTGACCTTGCTCTCTTCGCTCGGCTCCTCGTCACGCCGCCGGCTCTGCAGCGACCAGAACAGCGCGAACACACCGGACGAGACCAGGAACAGTGCCATGAACTGGAGAATGAGTGGGTTGGTCATTTCGGTTTCCCCCGTGATTGCATCAGAAATATCGGTCATCCAGCGCGTGGACACCATTGTCCCGTGGTACAGATGCCGAGGGGGCAGAGTCCCGGCCGCACCCCTATGCGGCTTCAAGCCTTTGTTTTGAATGCCCCTGGTTGGCAGAACGCCCGCTAAGCGGCCTGCTCGAGATCAGCCTAGGGGACCCTGACCTGGCGGCACAAGCCAGAATGTACGTTCATTTACGTAAGCCCAATTCACCGTACCGTGTAATCCCAGGATTACACTGACCGAGATCAGCTCTTCTGGGCCATCAGGGCAGGACGGCGGTCGCCTCGATCTCCAGCTTCGCACCCGTCTCGACCAGGCCGGCGACCTGCACCAGGCTCATCGCCGGGTAGTGGTCCCCGATCACGTCACGGTAGGCCGCCCCGAGATCACGGGCACACGCCAGGTACTCGTCCTTGTCGAGGACGTACCAGGTCATGCGCGCGATGGTCTCCGGCCCGGCATCCGCCTCGGCGAGCACCGCGACGATGTTGGCCAGCGCCTGGCGCGCCTGGTCGACGAAGGCGTCGCTCTCGAACCGTTCCTCGGCATTCCAGCCAACCTGTCCGGCAACGAAGAGCATGCGCCCGTGGGCGACGATGCCGTTGGCGTAGCCCTTCGGCCGAGCCCAGCCGGGCGGTTGCAGGGCCTGGTGCATGAGATTCTCCTTGTGGGTGGGGATACGGTGCCGATCAGCCGCGCGCACGCTCGAGCTCCAGCTGGCGCAGCTTGAAACGCTGCACCTTGCCGGTCTCGGTGCGTGGCAGCGTATCGATGAACTCGACCGCGCGCGGGTACTTGTAAGGCGCGATCGCCTGCTTGACGTAGGCCTGCAACTCGGCGGCCAGCGCGTCGCCGGCGGCGGCTGGCTCGCGCGGCACGATGAACGCCTTGACGATCTCGCCGCGCCTGTCGTCGGGCGAGCCGACCACGGCGCACTCCGCGACCGCTTCGTGGCCGAGCAGCGCCGCCTCCACCTCCGGCCCGGCGATGTTGTAGCCGGCGGAGATGATCATGTCGTCGGAACGGGCCTGGAACCAGAAGTAGCCGTCTTCATCCTGCAGGTAGGTGTCGCCGGTGACGTTCCAGCCGTCGACGACGTAGTCGGCCTGGCGCGGATCATCGAGGTAGCGACAGCCGGTCGGGCCGCGCACCGCGAGCCTGCCGGGCGCGCCTGGGGGCAGCGGGGCGCCATTTTCGTCGATCACCCGCGCCTCGTAGCCGGGCACCGCGACGCCGGTCGCCCCGGGGCGGACGGCATCGCCGGCCGCCGAGATGAAGATGTGCAGCAGCTCGGTCGAGCCGATGCCGTCGATGATGCGCAGCCCGGTCCGATCGAACCAGGCGTCCGAAGTCGGCTTGGGCAGCGTCTCGCCGGCCGAGACGCACAGCCGAAGGCTGGTGATATCCGCCGGATCGAGCGTGTCGAGCAGTGCACGGTAGGCGGTTGGCGATGTGAACAGGACGGTCGGCCGGAAGCGGGTCACCGCGGCCAGCAGGTCGGGTGGCGCGACCTGTTCGACCAGCGCGGTGGCGGCGCGAGCGCGCATCGGGAACAGCGTCAGGCCACCGAGCCCGAAGGTGAACGCGAGCGGCGGGCTGCCCATGAACAGGTCGTCGCGCGACGGGCGCAACACCTCGCGCGAGAAGGTGTCGCAGACCGCGAGCACGTCGCGATGGAAGTGCATCGTGCCCTTCGGCTGGCCCGTGGTGCCGGACGTAAACGCGATCATGCAGACGTCGTCGGCCGCGGTGTAGAGCGCGTCGAATCCCGCCGGGTGGCGTTCCATCAGCCGCTCCAGCTCGCCGCCGTTGAAATCGACCACGCGCTCGAGGAGCGGCTGGGAGTGCTGCGCGGAGGCGAGCTCGTCGAGCAGGCGCGTGTCGCACAGCGCCAGGCGCGTGCGCGCCTTGGCGATGATCTTCTCCAGTTCCGGTGCGCGCAGCAGCGGCATGGTGGCGACCACGATGCCACCGGCCTTCACGACACCGAACCAGCAGGCGACCATCCATGGGTTGTTCGGCGCGCGCAGCAGCACCCTCTCTCCCGGCACCAGGCCGAGGTCCTGCACGAGCACGCGGGCGATGCGGTCGGCATGCGCCTGCAGCTCGCGGTAGCTCCAGGTCAGCTCCGGGGAACGCAGCACGACGCGGTCGCCGTCGCCCTCCTCGACCGCGCGGTCGAGCAGCTCGACGGCACAGTTGAGCCGTGGGCCGTAGCCGAGCTGGTCGAGATTGATGAAATCGGGCCACGCCGCGCGTGGCGGCAGGTTGTCGCGGGCGAAGGTGTCGACGTGGGCGGTGTAGTCGTTCATCACCGTCTCCTCCTCAGCTGGGGTCGCGCGCCTGCCAATGCTTGAGCAGGTCGCGTGCCACGATCTCGCGCTGCACCTCCGAGGCACCCTCGTAGATGCGCAGCGCGCGGATCTCGCGGTACAGCGTCTCCGCCGGCGATCCGGAGACGACGCCGTGGCCGCCATGGAGCTGCACGGCGCTGTCGATGACCCGCTGTGCGGCCTCGGTGGCATGCAGCTTGGCCAGCGCCGCCTCCCGGGTCACGCGGTCGGCAACGCAGTCACGGGTCCACGCGGCGCGGTAGACCAGCAGTGCACTGGCGTCGATCTCGCGCGCCATCTCGGCAAGCGTCGCCCGGGTCACCGGCATCTCGGCCATCGGTGCGCCGAACAGCCGGCGCGTGGTGACCCGGCCGAGCGTCTCGTCGAGGGCGCGTCGCGCGAAGCCGAGCGCCGCGGCACCGACCGTGGTGCGGAACACGTCGAGGGTCGCCATCGCGATCCGGAAACCGTCGCCCGGCGCACCGAGCAGCCGTGCGCGCGGCACCCGGCAGCCCACGAAGCGCAGCGTCGCCAGCGGGTGCGGGGCGATCACGCTGATGCGCTCGACGATCTCCAGGCCCGGCGTGTCGGCATCGACGACGAACGCACTCAGCCCACGCGCGCCGGGCGCCTCGCCGGTGCGCGCGAAGACGATGTAGAAGTCGGCGATGCCGCCGTTGGAGATCCAGGTCTTGGTGCCGTCGAGCACGAAGTCGTCGCCATCCGGCACGGCGGCGGTGGCCAGCGCGGCGACGTCGGAACCGGCCTCCGGCTCGGAGAGCGCGAACGCCGCCAACAGCCTCCCCTCGCGCACGCCGGGCAGGTAGGCCGCCTTCTGCTCCGGGGTCCCGAACAGGCTGAGCGGCCCGCTGCCGAGCCCCTGCATCGAGATCGCCAGGTCGGCGAGGCCGTCGTGGTAGGCGAGACGCTCGCGCAACAGGCAGAGCGTGCGCACGTCGAGGCGGCCATCCTCGGCCACGCAGTGGCGCAGCCAGCCACCGGTTCCGAGTCGCTCGACCGTGGCGCGCGCCGCGGCGTCGACATCGTCGTGGCTGCCGGCATGCGGCGCAACCTCCCGCGCGGCCCAGTCCGCCAGCTCGGCGGCGAGCGCGCGGTGACGGTCGTCGAAGAAAGGCCAGGCGAGGTGCTCGAGTCCAGTCATCAGTCGCCCTCGAAGACCGGCTTCTGCCTGGCGACGAAGGCGTCGAAGGCGCGCTCGAAATCCGCGGTCTGCATGCAGATCGCCTGTGCCTGCGCCTCGGCCTCGATCGCCTGGTCGAGGCCCATGTTCCACTCCTGGTTGAGCATGGTCTTGGTCATCGCGTGGGCGAAGTTCGGCCCGCCGGCGAGCTGCCCGGCCAGCGTGCGTGCCTCGGCGAGCAACGTGTCGGGTTCGACCAGCCGGTTGAAGAACCCCCAGCGTTCGCCCTCCTCGCCGCCCATCGAACGGCCGGTGAACAGCAGCTCGGCGGCGCGTCCCTGTCCGACGAGGCGTGGCAGCACCGCGCAGGCGCCCATGTCGCAGCCGGCGAGACCGACACGGGTGAACAGGAAGGCCACCTTCGCATCGGCCGTGCCGACGCGCAGGTCGCTGGCCATGGCCAGGATCGCGCCGGCGCCGACGCAGATGCCGTCGACCGCGGCGATCACCGGCTGCGGGCAGCCACGGATGGCCTTGACCAGGTCGCCGGTCATGCGGGTGAAGGCGAGCAACCCCTTCATGTCCATCTTCGTCAGCGGACCGATGATCTCGTGCACGTCACCACCGGAGCAGAAGTTGCCACCGGCGCCGGTCAGCACCACCGCGCGCACCGCGTCGACGCCGACCAGCTCGCGGAAGGTGTCGCGCAGCTCGGCGTAGGAGTCGAAGGTCAGCGGGTTCTTGCGCTCCGGCCGGTTCAGCGTGATCACGGCGATGCCGTCGGCAAATTCCCAGCCGAAGTGCTGCGGGGCAAAGCTCTCGGGATTCATGCGTCCTGGCTCCTGGTGATCTGCGTGCGCAGGTGGCGCTTGGTCTCCTCGAGCAGCCGCGCCAGCGTTTCGGCATCGCCGAGCTGGCCGAGCAGCGCGTCGATCCACTGCTCGTGCGCTTCGGCCATGGTCGCGAAACGGCGCCGGCCGCGCGTCGTCAGTGCGATGTAATGCACCCGCCGATCGTCGGCCGATGGCCGGCGTGCGACCAGTCCGGCACGCTCGAGCCGGTCGATGACCCCGGTGACGTTGCCGTTCGAGACCATCAGGCGCCGCGACAGTGCGGACATGGTCTGCGCCTCGCCGGCGGCATCGAGCTCGGCGAGCACGTCGAACTGCGGCAGGGTGATGCCGAAGTCGTCGCGCAGCCGCCCGCGTACCTGCTGCTCGATCAGCGTCGAGCAGCTGAGCAGGCGCAGCCAGATACGCAGGGAGCGCTTGCTGCGCGGTTCGCCCTGAATGCGGCGCGCGGCGGCGGTCACATCACCTCCCCGCCGGCGATCGCGATCGCCTGGCCGGTGACTGCGGAACTCCCCTCCTCACACAGCCAGGCGACCGCCTCGGCCACCTCGTCCGGGTCGATCAGCCGCCCCTGCGGATTGTGGCGCAGCAGCTCGGCGGCCGCGGTGTCGAGGTCGCGCCCGGTCCTGGCGCGGATGGTCTCGAGCGTCTGCCGGGTCATGTCGGTGTCGGTGTAACCGGGGCAGACCGCGTTGACGGTGATGCCGTCGCGCGCGGTCTCGAGCGCCAGCGCCCGGGTCAGCCCGACCACCGCGTGCTTGGCCGCGCAGTAGGCGGTGACGTAGGCGTAGCCCTTGAGTCCCGCGGTGCTGGCGACGTTGACCACGCGCCCCCAGCCCGCAGTGCGCATGGCGGGCAGCACCGCCCGGGTGCAGAGCAGCGTGCCGTTGAGGTTCACCGCCAGCATGCGCTCGAGGAGATCGAGGTCGGTGCGCTCGAACGGCGCGCTCTCCGCGGCACCGGCGTTGTTGACCAGCACGCTGACCGGGCCGCCCTCGGCGGTGGCCCAGTCGAACGCCTCGCGTACCGCCACCGGGTCGGTGACGTCCACCGCGACGGTCTGCAACGCACCGAGCTCGGCGTGCGCCGCGGCCAGTGCGACCTCGTTGCGGCTCATCAGCGTCACGTGGTGACCGGCCTCGACCAGCCGCCGCGCGATCGCCGCGCCGATGCCACGGCTGGCCCCGGTGACCACGGCGTGGCGCACCGTCTTCGGGGTCAGGCGGGCGTTGGCGCGATCAGACATGGATCGCCATCTCCGCGGCGCGCTGCAGGTTGCGCTCGAGCTGCGCCTTGCCGGCAAGGTACTGCGGCGGCCAAGCCATCCCGGTGTAGCCCTGCATGGCCGCGGCACGCAGGGTCCAGTAGGGATCGGCGAGGTGCGGTCGCGCCAGGCAGCAGAGATCGGCGCGACCCGCGGCGATGATGCTGTTCACGTGGTCGACCTCGTAGATGTTGCCGACCGCCATCGTGGCGATGCCGGCCTCGTTGCGGATGCGGTCGGCGAAGGGCGTCTGGAACATGCGCCCGTAGACCGGTTGTGCCTGCGCGCTGGTCTGCCCGGCCGAGACGTCGATGACGTCGGCCCCCGCGTCGGCGAAGGCGCGCGCGATCGCCACGGCATCCCCGGGCGTGACGCCGCGCGCCTCGGGGCCCAGCTCCTCGCCGCCGGGCAACCAGTCGGTGGCCGAGATGCGCACCGACATCGGCCGCCGGTCGGGCCACGCAGCGCGCACGGCGCGGAACACCTCGAGCGGAAAGCGCAGCCGATTCTCGAGCGAGCCGCCGTATTCGTCCTCGCGCTGGTTGCTGACCGGCGTGATGAAGGCCGAGAGCAGGTAGCCATGCGCGGCATGCAGTTCGAGCATGTCGAAGCCGGCCTCCACGGCCATCCCGGTCGCACGCACGAAGGCGTCGCGCACCCGGTCCAAGTCGGCCCGTGTCATCGCCCTGGGCACCTGGTGGGCCGTCGACCAGGGGATCGCCGACGGTGCGAACAGCGGCCAGTTGCCGTCGTCGAGCGGCACGTTATCGCCCTCCCAGCTCAACCGCGTCGAGCCCTTCGGGCCGGCGTGGCCGAGCTGCAGGCCGATCTTCGCCGCTGTTCGCTGGTGCACGAAGTCGACGATGCGACGCCACGCCGCGACGTGCTCGGGCTTGTACATCCCGGCACAGCCCGGCGAGATGCGCCCGTCGCGCTCGACGTCGGTCATCTCGGTGAACAGCAACGCCGCCCCACCCTGGGCACGCGCGCCGTAGTGGACCAGGTGAAAGTCATCGGGCGTGCCGTCCTCGGCGCTGTACATGCACATCGGTGAGACGACGACCCGGTTGGCCAGCTCGAGACCGCGCAGCCGGAACGGCGTGAACATCGGTGGCACCGTGGCATCGCCCGGGACCGGGCCGCGACCGGCGAACCAGCGCTCGACCCCTTCGAGCCAGCCGCGATCGCGCAGGCGCAGGTTCTCGTGGCTGACGCGCTGGCTGCGCGTCAGCAGCGCATAGGCGAACTGCTCGGGTTCGAAGTGGACGTAGCGCGGGACGTTCTCGAACCACTCCATGGAGTTGCGCGCCGCGCTCTGCAGCTTGAGCACCTCCAGGCGGCGCGCCTCCTGGTAACCGGCCAGCGCCTCGTCGCGGCGGCTGCCGTCGTGCAGGCGCGCGGCCAGGTCGATGGCGTCCTCGAAGGCGAGCTTGGTCCCCGAGCCGATCGAGAAGTGCGCGGTGTGCGCCGCGTCGCCCATCAGCACCAGGTTGCCGTGATGGTAGCGGGCGCAGTTGATGCGCCGGAAGTTGAGCCAGGCCGAGCCGCGCAGGTGACGCGCGTTGCTCATCAGCGCGTGGCCGTCGAGATACTCGGCGAACAGCGCCTCGCACGCCGCGATGGTCTCGTCGGTGCTCATGCGATCGAAGCCGATGCCGTGCCAGGTCGACTCCTGGCACTCGACGATGAAGGTCGAGGTGTCCTCGTCGAAGCGGTAGGCGTGCACCCAGACCCAGCCGTGCTCGGTCTCGGTGAAGATGAACGTGAACGCGTCGAAGCGACGCCGCGTGCCGAGCCAGATGAACCGGTTGGGCCGCACGTCGATGTCGGGTGCGAAGCGGTCGGCGTGGGCGTCGCGCAGCCGGCTGTTGATGCCGTCGCTGGCGATCACCAGGTCGGCGTCGGGGAAGTCACGCTCGTCCTCGAACTCGGTCTCGAAGCGCAGGTCGACGCCGAGCTCCGTGCAACGCCGGTGCAGCAGCTGCAACAGCCGCCTGCGCGCGATGCCGGCGAAGCCGTGGCCACCGGAGGTGATGCAGCGGCCCTTGAAGTGGACGTCGATGTCGTCCCAGTGAGCGAACTCGGCGAGGATCGCGTCGGCACTCACCGGGTCGTTGGCGCGGAGGTTGTCGAGCGTCTGGTCGGAGAAGACCACGCCCCAGCCGAAGGTGTCGTCGGGTCGGTTGCGCTCGACCACGACCACCTCGTGCGCCGGGTCGCGCAGCTTCATCGAGATGGCGAAGTAGAGCCCTGCAGGGCCGCCGCCAAGGCAGGCGATCTTCATCGGTCTGACGCTCGCGTCCCTTGCATGGACAACAATCTAGACCGCCGGCCAATTGTTTTCAACTTGAAATATTCAAGTAACAAGTTGTTGCGCGGCAACATGCCGCGACGGCGCGCTTGACCCGCCTATTTAATTGAACTAATAGTTAAACCAATATACGCCCGCCGAGACGCGCATCTTGAGCCCACGCCGCTACCACCCAGTCCGTCGCAAGGCCGCCACCGAGGCCACGCGGCAACGTATCGTCGACAGCACCGTCGCGCTGCACGCCGAACGGGGCGTGCTCGGGACCACCTACGCGATGATCGCCAATCGGGCCGACGTCGCGGTGCCGACCGTCTACAACCACTTCCCGGCCCTCGGCAACCTGCTGCAGGCGTGCACCGGCCAGGCCGCCGCAGGGGCCCCGCCGCTCGGGCCGGAGATCTTCACCGACGGCGACGACGTCGGAACCCGCCTGCGGTGCCTGGTCGATGCGCTGTTCGCGCAGTACGCCTACTACGCACCCTGGCTGCGCTGGGCCGTGCACGAGGCCCACGCGGTGCCAGAGCTCGGCGCCTGGCTCGCCGAGGGCGCGACCGGTCGACGGCAACTCCTCGTCCTGGCCCTCGCCCCATCGCTCGGACGCAACCCACCTGCGGCGCTGATCACCCTCTGCGAGTCGCTGACCGACTTCGCCACCTGGCAGCGCTTCGAGGCGGGTCCAAAGGCTGCCCGCCGCCAGGCCCGTCACCACCTCGCCCGCGCGCTCGCCGCCCTGGCCCGTGAATTCTCCCCCGACCGCGCCTCCGCGCGTGCCGGCTCACCCCGCCCGCCCACTGGAGGATCGTCATGATCACCAACACCGAGTCCGGCACCCGCGTCGACGAGATCGCCCAAGACCTGTTCCGCATCAGCACGCCGGTCAGCGCCGTCCCCGGCGGCTTCACCTTCAACCAGTTCCTGCTGCGCGACGACGAGCCGCTGCTGTTCCACACCGGGCTGCGCGGCCTGTTCCCGCTGGTCAGCGAGGCGCTCGCTACGTTGCTGCCGCTGGATCGGCTGCGCCACGTCGCCTTCTCGCACTTCGAGGCCGACGAATGCGGGGCGCTGAACGACTTCCTGCGCGTCGCGCCGGAGGCCGTACCGCTGTGTGGAGCGATCGGTGCGATGGTCTCGATCGGCGACGTCGCCGACCGCGCCCCGAGGCCGCTCGACGATGGTGAAACGCTGAGCCTCGGCAGCCACACGCTGCGCTGGTACGCGGTGCCTCACCTCCCGCACGGCTGGGATTGCGGCTACCTGATGGACGAGACCAGCGGCACCCTGCTGTGCGGCGACCTGTTCACGCAGGGCGGCGCCGACCACCAGCCGGTGACCACGGCCGACATCCTCGAGCCGAGCGAGGCTATGCGCAGTGCGCTGGATTATTTCTCCGGGGCGCGCGATGTGCGCGCGAAGCTGGAACGCCTCGCCGCCGCCGCGCCGACCACGCTGGCGTGCATGCACGGCGCCTCCTGGCAGGGCGACGGCGCGGCACTGTTGACCGCGCTCGGGGAGCGCCTCGATGCGACGGCGCTGAACGCGGCGGACGCCGCCTAGTCGAGAAGGATCAGGCCGCGGCCGGTTTCGGCTTGCGATCCAGCGTCACCAGCACCTCGCCGAGGCGCGTGCCCTGCTCGTCGGCGAGCGCCGCCTCACGCAACCCGGCCACGGTCGCGGCCGCATCGGGCGCGCCGACCAGGTCGACGGCGCGCTGCAGGATGCGTGTGAAGGCGCCCTCGCCGCGGTCGTGGGTGTCGCCGTAGCCGCGTACCAGCGCCTGGCAGCGTGCCATCTCGGTGGCCAGCCCGGGGTCGATCCGGGCGGCCTCCAGCAACCGGTCGAGCCACGCCTCCATGGCCGCCTGCTCGCGGGCGTAACGCGGCGTCTCGCGCCGCCAGCGCCGACCGTGCGCCAGCAGCCAGAGCTGCAGGTAGCCGGTCACGGTGTGGGTCGCGATGCGGCGGCCGCGTCCGACGAAGCTGCCGGCGAGCGCGCGCAGCCACGGCCAGTCGCGTACCCGGTGGCCCCAGGGCTCGGGCAGGCTGTCGACCAGCTCGTCGAGGCGTGGGTGCATGAACTCGGTGACGCGCAGCAGGTCGTGGTCCCCGGCGCCGACCTCGACGCGGATGCGCGCCATCCGTCCGGGCCGGCTCTTCAGGTCGGCAACCCGGAAGGTGTCCTCGAAGGCCATCCACAACGCCAGGTGACGGGCGATCTCGACGGCCAGCGGCTGACCCGCGTCGTCAAGGTCGACGAACGGCTCGAGCCGCCGCAGGTAGAGCGCGGCGTACTCCTCGTCCTGGTAGTCGAGCAGCCGCGCGACGCCCAGCGTGACGGTGCTGCGCAGTGGCTCGACGTAGCCGACCGCGACCTGTTCGCGCAGCCCGTGTGGCAGCTCGATCTCGTCGGGTCGCGGCCGTCGCGCGGCGGGTGGCACGTCGCCCCCCGCGCGAGCGAGGCCGGCGGCGAACGCCGCCAGGCTGGCGTCGACTCCCTTGCCGGCGGCGCGGATCGCCGCCTCGTAGGCGTCGCGCGGGAACGGCAGACCACCGCTGCCGGCCAACACACCGAGCAGCACCGCGCTGATCACGCTGCCGTGCTCGCGCGCCAGCGCCTCCATGTCGAACGCGATCAGCCGCTGTGCGGCCTGGCCGGCCGCGTCGAGCACGGCGGTGGCGTCCTTGCGTCCGTCGCCGAGCGCGACCTTCTCCTCGATCGCGAAGTCGCGGTGGGTCGAGGCGATCAGCAGGGTACGGTCCGGGGTCACCAGGCCGCGCTGGATCGCGCGCCCGGCCTCCATGAGCTCCGCCGCGAGACAGATGTCGACGTCACCGGGCACCGGCATCAGACCGAGCACCGGCCGCGGGCCACCGTCGCGAGGCGGACAGAGTTCGACGCTGTAGATCGTCGCACCGGTGCGCTGCGCGACGCCCGGCACCGAGGTCGTCTGCACGGTCCAGCCGGCGCCCTCGGCGACCTGCAGGATCCAGTCGGAGAGCACACCCCCACCCTGGCCGCCCATCGCGGTGATCGCGACCGAGATCCTGGCGCCGCTCACGTCGGCCGCTCCACGGTGACCGCCCGGGTCGCGAGCCAGTCGATCGCGCGCTGGCGCAGCCGGTCGACTGCACGTTCGAAAAGCGACGGGTTGTGCACCACGTCGGCGCGGTAGAACGATGGGCAGAGCACGGCCGCGTGGGCCACCTCGCCGCAATAGCCGCAGCCGACGCAGCTGTCGACGACCTGCGTCACCGGCTGCTCGCGCAACGGGTCGGGATTGTCGGCCAGCGTCAGCGACGGACAGCCCGACAGGCGCATGCAGGCGCGGTCGCCGGTGCAGACGTCGGCATCGACCCCGAACCGCTGACGCACCGCCCGCTTGCCTTCGCGCACCCGCGCCCTGATGCGTGGCTTCTCGCGCCGCTGCTTGTTGAGCATGCACTCGGACTGGGCGATGACCACCTTCGGCCCGTGTTCCTCGCTGGCCAGCGCATCGCGCAGCACGTCACGCACCTGGCCGACATCGTAGGTCCACGGCACCGTGCGCACCCACGAGACGCCGACACCACGCACCGCGTTCTCGATCGGGTTGCCGGTGCTGCGCGCGGGATTGTGCGCGGCCGACGAAAGCAGGTCCTGACCACCGGTCGCGGACGAGTAGCCGTTGTCGATGATGACGATGACGTTGTCGGACTTGTTGAACACCGCGTTGCCGATGCCCGAGGTCAGCCCGTTGTGCCAGAAGCCGCCATCGCCCATGACGCTGAGCACCTTGCGCCGTCCCGAGGGGACGTTGAACGCCGCGCTGCCGGCCGCACCGAGGCCGTAGCCCATGGTCGTGTTGCCGACGTGGAACGGCGGCAGGATCGAGAACAGGTGGCAGCCGATGTCGCAGCTGACGTGGAACTCGCCGAGTTCCTGCTGCAGCAGCTTGATCGCACCGAACAGCGGCCGCTCCGGGCAGCCGGTGCAGAAACCGGCCGGGCGCTCCGGCACCACGCCCTGCAGCCGCGCCCCGGCCTCGGCCGCGACCGGATCCAGCCGCTTGCTCCCGGCCGGTCCAGGCTGCAGGTCGGGCCCGCCGTGCGCCACGAGGAACCCGGCCACACCCTCCTCCAGCGCGAACGGGGTGTACTCGCCAGCGGCCGGCAGCAGCCCCTTGCCCTCGACGCGGGTCGCGACGCCAGCCTTGCGCAGGATCGAGTGCAGCGCCTGCTCGAGAAAGTCGGGCTGTCCCTCCTCGACCATCAGCACCGCCCGCTTGTCGGCACAGAACGCGACCAGCTCGTCGTCGACCAGCGGGTAGGTGACGTTCATAACGTAGAGCGGCAGTGGCGTGGCGCCCTCCGCGTCGGCCAGGCCGAGCAACTGCAGCGCGCGGATCACTGAGTTGTAGAGTCCACCCTGGAGCACCAGGCCGACATCGCCACCGGCGCCCTGGAATACCTCGTTCAAGTGGTGTTCGCGGATGTAGGAAACCGCGTCGGGCCAGCGCGAGGCGACCTTCTCCTGTTCGTGCTGGAACGCGACCGGTGGCAGCGTGATGCGCGTGGTGTCCTGGATCGGCTGCGCCAGCGCCTCGGCCAGGGTCGGCGACGGCGTGCGGTTGGCCTTCGCGGTGAATTCGCCGTAGACGTGGCAGGCGCGGATGCGCAACTCGAGCATCACCGGCGTGCGGCTCGCCTCGGAGAGCGCGAAGCCATGCTCGACCGCGGCGACGATCGACTCCAGGTTCGGGCGCGGGTCGAGCAGCCACAGCTGCGACTTCATCGCGAAGGCGTGGGTGCGCTCCTGCATGATGCTGGAGCCCTCGCCGTAGTCCTCGCCGACGATCACCAGCGCGCCGCCCTTCACCCCACCCGACGACAGGTTCGCCAGCGCGTCGGAAGCGACGTTGGTGCCGACCGGCGACTTCCAGGTCACGGCGCCGCGCAGCGGGTAGTTGACCGACGCGGCGAGCATGGCCGCGGCGGCCGCCTCCGAGGCGCTCGACTCGAAGTGCACGCCCCACTCGTCGAGGATGCCCTGCTGCTGGGCGTCGCCGAGGACGTCCATCAGGTGGGAGATCGGCGCGCCCTGGTAGCCACCGACGTAGGCGACGCCGGACTGCAGCAGCGCCTTGGTGACGGCGAGGATGCCCTCGCCACGGAAGGTCTCGCCGGCGCCGATGCGCAGGTCCTGGACCTCCTTCGCGAACGATCTCTCGGCCATGCTGCTCCGGTGGTGCGGGCGCGGGTCCCGCGATCATCGCCCACCCTTCCGACGGTGCCGGGTGCGTGGCGATCGTTGTGTTTACGTTTACGTTAACGTGAATTACGATGCCCATCAATAGATGGATGGGAACCGGGCCATGCGTCGTGGCGCCCCGTCCGTCCGAATCGCCACCCGGAGAGGTCCACGTGAGTCAACTGGCCACCGCACAACCCGGCGAACGCCTGCTGATGACCGGCAACGAGGCGGTCGCCCGCGGCGTCTGGGAGGCCGGTGTCGCCGTCGCCACCGCCTACCCCGGCACGC
>JAACFL010000217.1 GCA_009937385.1 Gammaproteobacteria bacterium
CGCTTCCGCGTCAACATCTTCCAGCAGCGCAACCAGGTCGCGATGGTCTGCCGCGCGATCAAGAGCGACGCCCCGCGCTGGCAGGATCTTGGCCTGCCCGAGGTGGTCGCCAACCTGATCATGGAAAAACGCGGCCTGCTGCTGTTCGTCGGCGGCACCGGCTCGGGCAAGTCCACTTCACTGGCCGCGCTGATCGACTACCGGAATGCGAACTCCACCGGGCACATCATCACCATCGAGGACCCGATCGAGTTCGTGCACAAGCACAAGAAGTCGCTGGTGAACCAACGTGAGGTCGGCATCGACACCCTGACCTACCACGACGCGCTCAAGGAGACCCTGCGCCAGGCGCCCGACGTCATCCTGATCGGCGAGATCCGTGACCGCGAGACCATGGAGCACGCCATCGCTTTCGCCGAGACCGGTCACCTGGCGATCTCGACGCTGCACGCCAACAACGCCAACCAGGCGATGGACCGCATCATCAACTTCTTCCCCGAGGAGCGGCGCAACCAGCTGCTGCTCGACCTGTCGCTGAACATCCGCGGCGTGGTCTCGCAGCGTCTGATCCCCGGCACCGACGGCAAGCGCATCGCCGCGTTCGAGATCCTTATCGGAACCTCGACGGTGCGCGACCTGCTCAAGCGCGGCGACGTGGGCGAGCTCAAGGAGGTCATGGAAAAGGGCGTGGTGTCGGGCATGCAGACCTTCGACCACGCACTGTTCGAGCTCTACCGCGCGGGCCAAATCAGCATGGAAGAGGCGATCAAGAACGCCGACTCGGCCAACAACCTGCGCCTCAAGATCAATATGTCCGAGGGCAAGGCGGCCGACGAGGACCGCGACCTCAGCGGCGAGGTCAAGGAGAAGGCCGCCGATCCGACCGCGGGCGTGATGCGCTCCGACCACGACAAGAGCCCGTTCGAGAAGACCGGCGGCGGCAGCATCACCCTCGACTGACCGCGCGCCCCATCTCGCGCCGCGTCACCCGAGGTCGGGTGACAAAAAAAGAACCCCGCCTCTCGGCGGGGTTCTACTTTCGGACAGGAGGTCCGGGAGCGTGATTACATCATGCCGCCCATACCGCCCATGCCACCCATGCCGCCCATGTCACCCATGTCCGGCGCGCCCTTCTCGTCCTTCGGCATCTCGGCGACCATCACCTCGGTGGTGATCATCAGGCCCGAGACCGACGCGGCGTTCTGCAGCGCGGTGCGGGTGACCTTGGTCGGGTCGAGGATGCCCATCTCGAGCATGTCGCCGTACTCGCCGGTCTGGGCGTTGTAGCCGAAGGCGCCCTCGCCCTCGGCCACCTTGCTCAGGACCACCGAGGCCTCGCCACCGGCGTTGCCGACGATCTGGCGCAGCGGCTCCTCCATCGCACGACGGGCGATGTTGATGCCGACATCCTGGTCGTGGTTGGCGCCCTTGAGGTCACCGAGCATGGCCAGCGCACGCACCAAGGCGACGCCACCGCCCGGGACCACGCCCTCTTCGACGGCGGCACGCGTGGCGTGCAGCGCGTCCTCGACGCGGGCCTTCTTCTCCTTCATCTCGACCTCGGTCGCGGCACCGACCTTGATGACGGCCACACCGCCGGCCAGCTTCGCCACGCGCTCCTGGAGCTTCTCGCGGTCGTAGTCGGAGGTGGTGTCTTCGATCTGCTGGCGGACCTGGTTGACCCGCGCCTCGATGGCCTCGCCGCTGCCGGCGCCGTCGATGATCGTGGTGGCTTCCTTGGTGATCTGCACCTTCTTGGCGTGGCCCAGATCCTCCAGGGTGGCCTTCTCGAGGGTCAGGCCGACCTCCTCGGAGATCACGGTGCCACCGGTCAGGATGGCGATGTCCTCGAGCATGGCCTTGCGGCGGTCACCGAAGCCCGGCGCCTTGACGGCGGCGACCTTGACGATGCCGCGGATGGTGTTGACCACCAGCGTGGCCAGCGCCTCACCCTCGACGTCCTCGGCGATGATCAGCAGCGGCTTGCCGGCCTTGGCGACGCCCTCGAGCACGGGCAGCAGGTCACGGATGTTCGAGACCTTCTTGTCGTGCAGCAGGATGTAGGGATCCTCGAGGTCGGCGCTCATGGTCTGCTGGTCGTTGATGAAGTACGGCGACAGGTAGCCGCGATCGAACTGCATGCCCTCGACGACGTCGAGCTCGTTCTCGAGACCGGAACCGTCCTCGACGGTGATGACGCCTTCCTTGCCGACCTTCTGCATCGCATCGGCGATGATGTTGCCAACCGACTCGTCGGAGTTGGCGGAGATGGTGCCGACCTGGGCGATTGCCTTGTCGTCGGCGCACGGGGCGGAGAGGCCCTTGAGCTGCTCGACGGCGGAGGTCACGGCCTTGTCGATGCCACGCTTGAGGTCCATCGGGTTCATGCCGGCGGCAACCGCCTTGAGGCCTTCCTTCAGGATCGACTGCGCGAGCACGGTCGCGGTGGTGGTGCCGTCACCCGCGGCGTCGGAGGTCTGGGAGGCGACCTCCTTGACCATCTGCGCGCCCATGTTCTCGAACTTGTCCTGGAGCTCGACCTCCTTGGCCACGGACACGCCGTCCTTGGTCACGGTCGGCGCGCCGAAGCTCTTGTCGAGCACCGCGTTACGACCCTTCGGGCCCAGGGTGACCTTGACCGCGTTGGCCAGGACATTGACGCCGTGCAGCATGCGCTGACGGGCGTCGTCGGAAAATCTCACGTCTTTCGCTGCCATTGCAGTAGTTCCTCTATCGTATTCTTTGGGTTGCTGACCAGGGATGCGAAGGGTTTAGCCCTCGAGCACCGCCATGATGTCTTCCTCGCGCATCACGAGGAGGTCCTCGCCGTCGACCTTGACCTCGGTGCCCGAGTACTTGCCGAACAGCACCTTGTCGCCGATCTTGACGTCGAGGGCGCGGACGTCGCCGCTGTCGAGGATCTTGCCGTTGCCCACCGCGATGATCTCGCCCTTGGAGGGCTTCTCTGCGGCGTTGTCCGGGATCACGATGCCACCCGGGCTGGTCTTCTCTTCCTCGGTGCGGCGGACGATGACACGATCATGTAAGGGTCTGATGTTCATGGAGTTATCTCCCATTCTCTCCAGTATATTTGGGTGTTCCCCAGGCAAGTGCCTGTTAGCACTCGCCCTGAGTGAGTGCTAATAGTAGGGTCGAGTTATCGAAAGTCAAGGGTTTGGGACGGAATTCCCACCCCAGATCAATACCCAATCCAGGCAGCGGCCTGCGCCATGACTCTGGCAGGGCCTTAAGTCGCGCAGAAAGGCAGATTTATCTACTGCGAGAGCACCCAGCGCGCAAGGTTGGTGACCTCGTCGAGATCGTCGAAGCGAAGCGGCTCGTGTGATTCATCATGACCGTCGACGCACACCTCCGGCGAACTGGTCATGTGCTCGAACACCCGCACCTCGGCCTCGGGGTTGCCTCGGTACTTTTGGGCAATCGAACGAAACGATGGCCCTTCCTTGTCGCGGGTCACCGAGTGGCAGTTGGTGCACTTGCCCTTCTTAAGCAGCCGCTCGGCGGCTTTGACATCGACCCCCGCATCCTTGGCTAACAGCGTTCCGGGGGACAACGAGACCAGGACGACAATCAGCCTGATGTGTATTGGCCGCATTTCATTGCCTCCATGCAATGACACGTACGTAATTAATGTGTTCGAAACAGCATGGACGTTAATTGCGATTTTGAACAGATTTTGGTTGGTGCAAAAAGAATCGGCCCGCCGAAGCGGGCCGATGGTACAGGAGTACGAACCTAGGTCAGCGCCATTTGTAGTAGAAGCTGACCCCGACGAAGTTCACGTCCTCGTCGTCCTCGATGCTGACTGTCGTACCGTCGGCGTATTCCCAGTCATTCCAGGCCCACTCATCGTTTTCGAATTTTGTGTAGACCCA
>JAACFL010000218.1 GCA_009937385.1 Gammaproteobacteria bacterium
CCCGACCGCCCTCGACCAGCTGCCCGAACCGGATGCCACGGCGCGCGCCCACGGCGAACGCGTCGCCGCGCACCTGCGCGAGGCGATCGCCGAAGCCGGCGGTGCGCTGCCGTTCGACCGTTTCATGGAACTTGCGCTCTACGCTCCGGGGCTCGGCTACTACAGTGCCGGGGCGCGGCGCTTCGGTCGCGACGGCGATTTCGTCACCGCGCCGGAGCTGTCGTCGCTGTTCGGTCGCTGCCTCGCCGTGCAGGCCATCGAGGTGCTCGAGGCGCTCGGAGGCGGCGACCTGCTCGAGCTCGGTGCCGGCCGTGGCACCCTCGCGGCCGACCTGCTCGAGGCGCTCGCCGACGCCGGCCATCTGCCCGAGCGCTACCTGATCCTCGAACTGAGTGGGACGTTGCGCGACGAGCAGCAGGCCACGCTGGCGCGCCGGGTGCCGCGTCTGCTGGACCGCGTGGAGTGGCTCGACGCGCCACCTGCGGAGGGTTTCCGTGGCCTGGTGTTCGGCAACGAGGTCGCCGACGCGCTGCCCGTCAGCCGTTTCCGGATCGGGGCGGATGGCGTCGTCGAGGAGGCGCACGTCGCCATCGAGGGCGACGGCTTCGCCTGGTCCTGGCGACCGGCGAGCCCGGAGCTCGATGCGGGCGTCGCCGCGCTGCAGGCCGAGGTCGGCGCGCTGCCCGGTGGCTACACCTCGGAGGTCTGCCTGCGCCTGGCGCCATGGGTCGCGACGCTCGCCGCGCCGCTCGCGGCCGGTGCGCTGCTGCTGATCGACTACGGCTACCCGCGCCGTGAGTACTACCTGCCAGAGCGGGCCGACGGCACGTTGCAGTGCCATTACCGGCAGCGTGCGCACGGCGACCCGCTGCGCCTGGCGGGCCTGCAGGACATCACCGCCCACGTCGACTTCACCGCACTCGCCGAGGCCGGGCATGCCACCGACCTGGCGGTCGCCGGCTACACCACCCAGGCGCACTTCCTGCTCGGCTGCGGGCTCGATGGCCTGCTCGCCGAGAGCGATCCCAACGACACCGCCGCGCACCTCGCGCTGATGCAGCAGGTCCGGGCGCTGACCCTGCCGGGCGAGATGGGCGAGCGCTTCCAGGCGCTCGCGCTGACCCGCGGGCTCGATCGCCCCCTGCGCGGCTTCGCCCTGCGCGACCTGCGCGGACGGCTCTAAGAACTCATCTTTTCAACGCCTTGCGTGCTTGCCAGCTCGGGGCGGGCACGGCAGACTGGCCCTCCACCAGGGGTGCCGGCCGAATGGCGCATAGACGCCTGCGGCCCGGACAGGAGAGGCCATTGCCTTCGTTCGTGATCGTCGACAACCGGTCGACCGGTCGCCGGCCGCTTGCCGAGTTGCCGCGCCAGTTCGACGGCGGCGCATTCGTGCGCCCGCCGGCCGACGCACTTCCCCACTTCGCCCCCTGGCAGGGGCCGGGCTGACCGATGGCCAAGCCCGACGGCCCGGCCGCGCGCCTGCTCGCACCGTTCCACGGGCGCAGGGACAGCGAGCACGAGCAGGCGCTGATCCGCATCGTGCTCGGCCTGCTGCTGGTCGGCTACCTGATCTACGCGGTGCTCGCCGATGGCGTGGTCGACGGCACCGAGCGGGAACTCCTGGTGGCGGTGGTGCTTTTCATGACCGGTGCATTCGGCATCCTGGCGTGGATCGCCCGGGACCCGCTGCCGTGCCCGCGGCGGCGCATCACCGGCATGCTGATCGACTTCGGCGCGACCAGCGCCGGCCTCTACCTCGGCGGCGAGGCAGCAACGCCGATCTATGGGGTGTACCTCTGGGTCGTGGTCGGCAACGGCTTCCGCTACGGCACCCGCTACCTCTACCTGGCCACCGCGCTCAGCATCACCGGGTTCGGCATGGTGCTGCTGAGCAGCCCTTACTGGAGTCAGCACGGCGTGCTCGGCATGGGCCTGCTGCTGACACTGCTGGTGCTGCCGTTTTACATCGCGACAATGATCCGCCGCCTCGAGGAGGCGGTGGAACGGGCACGGCTGGCGAGCGAGGCCAAGAGCCGTTTCGTCGCCAACATGAGCCACGAGATGCGCACGCCGCTCAACGGTGTGATCGGCATGTCCGACCTGCTGATGGAGACGCGCCTGTCGAGCGAGCAGCGCGACTATGCGCGCACCATCCAGGCCTCGGCGCGCACGCTGCTGTCGCTGATCGACAAGGTGCTCGACCTGGCGCGGATCGAGGCCGACAAGATCGAGATCGAGGCGGTCGACTTCGACCTGCATGCGCTGGTCAATTCGACCGCACGCATGCTCGCACCGCAGGCTGCGGCCAAGGGGCTCGATTTCCAGGTGCACATCAACCCCAAGACGCCGTTCCTGTGCCATGGCGATGCCCAGCACCTGCGCCAGGTGCTGATCAACCTGGTCGGCAATGCGATCAAGTTCACCCAGCAGGGTGGCATCGAGATCCGCGTCGAGTCGGTCGACGAGAGCGAAGACGTGGTGACCGTCTGTTTCGAGGTGGTCGACACCGGCATCGGCATCCCGCCCGAGGCGCGGCCCCGGGTGTTCGAGAGCTTCACCCAGGCCGACGAGACCACCACGCGCAGCTTCGGCGGCACCGGCCTCGGCACCACCATCGCACGCCAGCTGGTCGAGCGGCTGGGAGGGCGCATCGGCTTCGACAGCGAGGTCGGACGCGGAACCACGTTCTGGTTCGAACTGACGCTGGGCAAGCAGCCGACCGCCGACGGTGGCCCGCTGCCCACATCGATTGCGGGCAGCCGCGTGCGGCTGCTCGCCGTCGAGCCGCGTGAGCTGGTCATGGCGCTGCGTCACTGGGGCATCGAGCCACAGGTCGTGGCACGCGGTACGGAGCTGTTGACCGGACTTGCCGACAGCCTGCGTCACGCCGATCCCTGCCAGGTCGTTCTGGTCGACGGTTCGGCGCTCGACATCCCGCCACTCGAGCTCGTCACGCTGTTGCGTGACGACGCCCGCTACCAGACGGTCTCCACGATCCTGGTCGGTCCCGGCGACGGCAGCAGCGAGGCGGAACTGCTGCAGGCCGGCTACTCCTCGGTGCTCGGCCTGCCGCTCGACAAACGGCTGCTCTTCAATGCCGTGCACGCTGCGCTCACCGAACACGAGCCGGTCGATGGGGTGGTGAACCTGCCCGAACGGCTGCGCTCGCCACGGGCTGCCTCGCGCGTGCTCGACATCGCCCTGGCCGAGGACAACCCGACCAACCGCAAGGTGCTGTCGCTGGTGTTGGACCGCGCCGGCCACCGCGTGCGCCTTGCGGGCAACGGCGAGGAGCTGCTCGACCTGCTCGAGGCGGAGCGCTTCGACCTGGTCATCGCCGATATCCAGATGCCCGAGATGAGCGGCCTCGAGGCGCTGCGCCTGCAGCGCGTGATCGAGGCCGGACAGCCGCGCACGCCGTGGCTGGTGGTATCGGCCAACGCCACCCGCGAGGCGCGCGAGGAGGCGCTCACCGTCGGTGCCGACGCCTACCTGAGCAAGCCGGTCGACACCGCGGCGTTGCTGCAGGTGGTGGCCGACCTGGCGGACGAGACCCGGGGCGAGCAGACGGCAGCGTCCGTGGTCACCCACGCGCCCCGGCCGGAAGCGACCACGGCACCGGGGCTGCTCGAGGAGCACGTGTTGTTGTACATCGAGAAGCTGGCCGGTGGTGAGAGGTTCCTCGCCGAGCTGTTCGTGGGTTTCCTGGCCGACGCACGGGAGCTGCAGGCCAGCGTGGTGACCGATCTCGGCGCCAGGCGTTTCAGCGAGGCCCGCGACGCGCTGCATGCACTGCGCGGTTCCGCCGGCAGCGTCGGTGCGCAGGGCGTGTTCGAGGCCTGCGGGCGGCTCACCGAGCTGTGCCAGGCGCAGCGGCACGTGGAGG
>JAACFL010000219.1 GCA_009937385.1 Gammaproteobacteria bacterium
CCGCCGAGCCATGGCCCGAGGCCGATGACGCCACACCGCCACCGCTCGGTTACGCGCTCGGGCAGCTGCACGGCGTCTACATCCTCGCGCAGAACCAGGCCGGCCTGGTGCTGGTCGACGCCCACGCGGCGCACGAGCGGATCACCTACGAGCGCCTCAAGCAGGCCGCCGACGGGGCCGACGTGGTGACCCAGCCGCTGTTGGTGCCGGTCACGGTCACGGTCAGCGAGGCCGAGGCGGACCGGGTCGAGGCCGAGGCGGAAGCGTGCGCCGCGCTCGGTCTCGGCATCGAGCGGCGTGGCCCCGAGCAGCTGGTGGTGCGCGAGCTGCCGGCGCTGTTGCGCGACTGCGACGCCGCCGCGCTGGTGCGCGACCTGGTCTCGGACCTCGGCGAGCACGGTGGCAGCGGGCGTGTCGAGGCGCTGCGCAACGCGGTGCTCGCCACCTGCGCCTGCCACGGCTCGGTGCGCGCCAACCGGCGTCTCGAGCTGGCCGAGATGAACGCCCTGCTGCGCGACATCGAGCGCACCGAGCGCAGCGGCCAGTGCAACCATGGCCGGCCCACCTGGGTGCAGGTGACGATGGAGGAGCTCGACCGCCAGTTCCTGCGCGGGCGCTGAGGCCCCGGTGACCGAAGCCACCGTCCGGCCGCTGGCCATCTGCCTGATGGGGCCGACCGCGGCGGGCAAGACCGACCTCGCGGTCGCGCTGCACGACGTGGTGCCGTGCGAACTGATCAGCGTTGATTCGGCGCTGGTCTACCGTGGCATGGACATCGGCACCGCGAAACCCTCACCGGAACTGCTGGCGCGCGTGCCGCATCGCCTGGTCGACATTCTCGATCCCTCAGAGGCCTACTCCGCAGGTCGCTTCCGCGACGACGCACTGGCGGCGATGGACGAGATCGCCAGTGCCGGGCGCGTGCCGCTGCTGGTCGGTGGCACCATGCTTTACTTTCGCGCCCTGGAGCGAGGCCTGGCCGACCTGCCGACCGCCGATCCCACGCTGCGCGCCGAGCTCGCGGCCGAGGGCGAGCGGCTCGGTTGGCCGGCGATGCACCGTCGTCTCGCGGAGGTCGATCCCGGGGCGGCCGCGGCGATCCACCCCAACGACCCGCAGCGCATCCAGCGCGCGCTCGAGGTGCAGCGCCTGACCGGCCGCCCGCTCAGTGACCTGCAGCGCGCGGCACGCGAGTCGGTGCCGCCCTGGCGGCTGCTGAAGCTGGTCGTGGCCCCTGAGTCGCGCGCCTGGCTGCACGAGCGCATCGCGAGACGCTTCGGGAGCATGCTCGACGAAGGCTTCCTCGACGAGGTGGCCAGACTGCGCGCGCGCGGCGACCTGCACCTCGGCTGCCCGTCGATGCGGGCGGTCGGTTACCGCCAGGCGTGGCAGCACCTCGACGGCGAATTCGACCGCGAAGTGATGGTTGCGCGGGCCGTCGCGGCGACCCGCCAGCTTGCCAAGCGCCAGTTCACGTGGCTGCGGCGCGAGACCCACGCCACGTGGTTCGAGGCGACCCGTTCCGACCTGACCGAGGCGTTGGTCGGTCAGGTCATCGAGCGGCTCGCGGCGGAGGGAACAACCGCCCGGTAGCCCGGTCTCACTGTGCTAGACTGATGTGTTCTGGTAGTAAATAACGAAATCGCGGTGATTCCGGCTCGGTTCCCGGGCTCAAAAGCGGACAGCGATGCGTCATTTTCTGGCCCGTATAACAAGAGAACACCGGCACGGTGGCGAGACACATAATTCCAGGAGAATAATCATGGCCAAGGGGCAATCACTTCAGGATCCTTTCCTTAATGCGCTGCGCAAGGACCGTGTGCCGGTCTCGATTTATCTCGTCAACGGTATCAAGCTCCAGGGCCAGATCGAGTCGTTCGACCAGTTCGTCGTGCTGCTCAAGAACAGCGTCAGCCAGATGGTCTACAAGCACGCCATCTCGACCGTGGTGCCGGCGCGCAACGTGCGTTTCAATTCCGCGCCGAACTACGGTGGCGAGGCGCCTGGCCCGGATGACGCGCCGGAGCCTGGCAACGTCTGACCGCCGCGCCCGCCTGGGCAAGCCAACACATGTTTGAACGCCCCCAGGCCGGGGAGCGTGCCCTGCTGCTCCATGTCGATACCGGCGACGGGAGCGAGGGGCTTGACGAGTTCGTGCAGCTGGCCGAGTCGGCTGGCGCCGAGGTGGTCGACGCGCTGGCCGTCACCCGCACGCGCCTCGACCCACGCCTGCTGATCGGGCAGGGCAAGGCCGCCGAGCTCGCCGGGCGCGTGGCCGACGACGGGGTCGATGTGCTGCTGGTCAACCACCCGCTGTCGCCGAGCCAGGAACGCAACCTCGAGCGCGAGCTGAAGTGCCGTGTGCTCGACCGCACCGGCCTGATCCTCGACATCTTCGCCCAGCGGGCGCGCACCCACGAGGGCAAGCTGCAGGTGGAACTCGCCCAGCTGCGCCACATGGCGACCGGCGGCATCGGCTTGCGTGGGCCAGGCGAGACCCAGCTCGAGACCGACCGCCGGCTGCTCGACCAGCGGGTGCGCCAGATCCGTCGGCGCCTCGAGCGGGTCGACCGCCAGCGGAGCCAGGGCCGGCGTGGGCGCCAGAGGGTGCCGGTGCCGACGGTCTCTCTGGTCGGCTACACCAACGCCGGCAAGTCCACGCTGTTCAACCGCCTGACCGGCGCCGGCGTCTACGCCGCCGACCAGCTGTTCGCGACCCTCGATCCGACGCTGCGGCGCATCGAGCAGCCGCAGCGTGAGACCTTCGTGCTGGCCGACACCGTCGGTTTCATCAGCGACCTGCCGCACGAGCTGGTCGCCGCGTTCCGTTCCACGCTGCAGGAGACCTGCGAGGCACAGCTGCTGCTGCACGTGGTCGACGCCGCGGCGCCCGACCACCTCGAGGCGATCACCCAGGTCGAGGCCGTGCTGCGCGAGATCGGTGCCGAGGAGGTGCCACAGATCGCCGTCTACAACAAGCTCGACCTGCTCGACGACGGCGAGCCGCGAGTCGACCGTGATGCCGACGGCCGGGTGCTGCGGGTCTGGTGCTCGGCATCCAGCGGGGCCGGCATCGACCTGCTGCTCGAAGCGGTCCAGGCGTTCCTCTCCCAGGGCGTCATCCGCCACCGCCTGCGCCTGCCACCGTCGGCCGGCAGGGTGCGCGCGCGGCTGTTCGACAGCGGTCGGGTGCTCGGGGAAAAAGCGATCGATACGGGCGGCTGGCTGATCGAGGTCGAGATGCCGCGCGGCCGTTTCGACCGGCTGGCGCGCCAGGAAGGCCTCGAGGCGATGCTCGACGACTGATAAACGTGCCTTGCGACGGCGCTCGGCGCACCTCTACAATGCCCCCTCTACGTAGGATTCGTCCTCCACTAAGCGAGAAATCAATGGCCTGGAATGAGCCTGGGGGCGACAAGGACCGAGATCCTTGGCGCTCCGGAGACAATGACAAGGGACCGCCCGATCTCGACGAGATCGTGCGCAACCTTCAAGAGAAGTTTGGCGGCCTGTTCGGCGGCCGCAGCCGGCGTCCGTCGCGCGGCAATGGCAACGGCAGCGATGGTGGCGGCAGCGGAGGGGGCGGCGGTCAGCTACCGCGCCGCTTCGCCGGCTTCGGCATCAACTTCCTGCTGGTCATCGCCGTGGCGGCCTGGGTGCTGTCGGGCATCTACATCATCGATGAGGGCAAGCGCGGCGTGGTGCTGCGCTTCGGCAAGTTCCTCGAGACCACCCAGCCGGGCCCACACTGGCGTCCGCGCTTCATCGACGAGGTCGAGGTGGTCGACGTCGAGGCCCGCCGTTTCGTCGAGATCGGCTACCGCTCGGGTGGCCGCCAGGGCGGCGGCGGCACGGTGTTGCGCGAATCGCTGATGCTGACCGAGGACGAGAACATCGTCGACCTGCAGTTGGCGGTGCAGTACCAGGTGAGCGACGCGCGCGACTTCCTATTCAATGTTCGCGACCCGGTCGAGACGCTGTTCTCGGTCTCCGAGAGCGCGATCCGCGAGGTGGTCGGCAAGGACAAGATGGACTTCGTTCTGACCGAGGGCCGCAGCGAAGTGGTCGCCGAGACCAAGACGGAGATCCAGAAGACCCTGGACATCTACCAGACCGGCATCGTCGTGACCAACGTCAACCTGCGTGATGCCCAGCCTCCAGAAGAGGTCCAGGCGTCGTTCGAGGACGCGATCAAGGCGCGCGAGGACGAGCAGCGCCTGAAGAACGAGGCCGAGGCGTACGCCAACGAGGTGGTGCCGAAGGCGCGTGGTGAGGCGGCGCGTATCCTCGAGGAGTCGGTCGCCTACCGCGACCAGGTGATCGCGGCGGCGGAAGGTGAAGCCAGCCGCTTCACCCAGGTGCTCGCCGAGTACGAGAAAGCGCCGGAGGTGACCCGCGAGCGTCTCTACATCGAGTCGCTCGAGTCGGTGCTCAGCAACTCGACCAAGATCATGCTCGACGTCGACTCCGGCAACAACCTGATGGTGCTGCCCCTCGAGCAGCTGCTGTCGGGACGCGTCGGTGACGTGATCGAAAGCACCCCGGCCGAGCTCGACCGCCAGAAGCAGGCGCAGACCCAGGTGGTGCCACGCTCGACGCGCGACACTTCGCGAAACAGGGGGGCACGCTGATGGGACGCATGAAAACCCTTGGCGGCGGGCTGCTGCTGCTGGTGCTGTTCATCGGCTCCTTCTCGGTGTTCACCATCAAGGAGTGGGAGCGGGCGATCCTGTTCCGTCTCGGTGAGATCGTCCGTGACGACTACACGCCGGGACTGCACTTCAAGGTGCCGTTCATCAACAACGTGCGCAAGTTCGACGGGCGCATCCAGACCCTCGATGTCGACCCCGAGCGGTTCCTGACCAGCGAGAAGAAGAACGTCATCGTCGACTCCTTCGTGAAGTGGCGCATCAAGGATGTCGGGCGCTACTACACCGCGGTGCGTGGCGACGTTGGCCAGGCCAACCTACGACTCGACCAGATCATCAAGGACGGCCTGCGCGGCGAGTTCGGCAAGCGCACGCTCAAGGACACCGTGTCTGGCGACCGCGCGCAGATCATGAACATCCTGACCGCGACGGCCAACCCGCTGGCGAACGAGATCGGCATCGAGGTCGTCGACGTGCGCATCAAGCGCGTCGACCTGCCGCCCGACGTCAGCAACTCGGTGTTCCGACGCATGCAGGCCGAGCGTGAGCGCGTTGCCCGCGACTTCCGCTCGCGTGGCGCGGAGGCCGCGGAGCGCATCCGTGCCGACGCCGACCGGCAGCGCACGGTCATCGTCGCCGAGGCCTACCGCGACGCCGAACAGACGCGCGGTGAGGGTGACGCCCGGGCCGCCGACCTCTACGCCCAGGCGTTCGGCAGGAACGAGGAGTTCTACGCGCTCTACCGCAGCCTGAACGCCTACCGCAGCGTCTTCGGCAGCCGTGACGACATGCTGATCCTGCAGCCCGACTCGGAGTTCTTCCGCTACTTCGGCGACCGCTACGGTGGTGCCAAATGAGCGGCAGGCTCGCCTGAATCGAACGCGCGGGACCGGCGAGGTCCCGCACGCCGGGGGACGCATGTGGGAACGACTCGGGGACGCACTGGCGCTGCTGCTGGTCATCGAGGGCGTGCTGCCCTTCCTGAACCCGGCCGGCATGCGTCGCACCCTGGCCACGGTGGCCCAGCTCGACGACCGCAGCCTGCGCGTGGCCGGCCTGACCAGCATGCTCGCCGGCGTGCTGCTCTCCTACCTGCTGCACTGACGTGAACCGCACCGACCGCTGGTTGCTGCCTGAGGGCATCGAGGAGCTGTTGCCGGCCGAGGCGAGCCGCCTCGAGGCGCTGCGTCGGCGCCTGCTCGATCTCTACGCCACCTGGGGTTACGCCCAGGTGATGCCGCCGTTCATCGAGTACCTCGAGTCGCTGCTGGTCGGCAGCGGCTCGGACCTCGACCTCGAGACCTTCAAGCTCACCGATCAGCTGACCGGGCGCCTGATGGGCGTGCGCGCCGACATGACCCAACAGGTCGCGCGCATCGACGCCCACCGCCTGCAGCACGAGGCGCCGACCCGGCTCTGCTACCTCGGCACCGTGCTGCGCGCCCGTCCCGACGGCCCCGGTGGTTCGCGCAGCCCGCTGCAGGTCGGCGCCGAGCTCTACGGTCACGCCGGCATCGAGAGCGATGCCGAGGTCGTGGCGCTGATGATCGAGACGGCATGTCGGCATCTTCCGTGGCCTGACCGCGGCCGCCGGGCTCGACGAGCTGCGCGAGGCGGAGCTGTTCGAGATGCTCCAGCGTAAGGCGCGTGCCGAACTCGAGGCGGCGGTGGCCGACATGCCACAGGAGCACGCCTCTCGGCTGCTCGCGCTGGTCGACCTGAACGGGGGCGATGAAGTGCTCGACGCGGCACGCGAACGTCTGGCCGGCGCCACGGCCGAGGTCGATGCCGCGCTCGCCAGCCTCGCCGGGGTCGCCGAGGTGCTGCGCCGCGAGCGTCCCGAACTGGTGCTGCACTTCGATCTCGCCGAGCTGCGCGGCTACCGTTACCACACCGGCGTGGTGTTCGCGGCGCTGGTGCCTGGCCACGGCGAGGCGATCGCGCGCGGCGGGCGCTACGATGACGTCGGTCGTTTTTTCGGCCGTGCGCGGCCGGCCACCGGCTTCAGCACCGACCTGCGCACGCTGCTGCGTCTCTCCGATGGGCAGGCGACAGCGCAGGTCGAGTCCGGTATCTTTGCGCCGGCGGATGCGGACCCGGCGCTGTGCGCCGCCATTCGCGAGCTGCGCGAAAGGGGGGAGCGGGTCGTCCGTGCGCTGCCTGGCCAGGTGGGCGGGGCCGCCGAGATGGACTGCGATCGCGAACTGGTCCGAAACGATGACGGATGGGAGATTCGCACCGTAGAGGATGCCTGATCACGGATCCGCGCATCCGATCAAACCATTTCAATTGTGGGTCGGGCTCCAGCCCGACATCACGACTCGCGTCGGGTTGAAGCCCGACCTACATCTAGAGAAGGCCGCGGTCCATGCCTCCGGGACGGACGGGCCTCGACGGGACAGGAACGATGGGCAAGAACGTCGTCGTGGTCGGCACCCAGTGGGGTGACGAGGGCAAGGGCAAGGTCGTCGACCTGCTGACCGAGCGTGCGCAGGCCGTGGTGCGTTTCCAGGGTGGCCACAACGCCGGCCACACGCTGGTGATCGACGGCGAGAAGACCGTGCTGCACCTGATCCCGAGCGGCATCCTGCGCGACGGCGTGCGCTGCCTGATCGGCAACGGCGTGGTGGTCGCGCCGGGCGCGCTGGTCGAGGAGATCGACATGCTCGAGGCGCGTGGCATCCCGGTGGCCGAGCGGCTGCGCATCAGCGCCAGCGCGCCGTTGATCCTGCCGGTGCACGTCGCCCTGGACCAGGCGCGCGAGCGGGCGCGGGGCAACGACGCCATCGGCACCACCGGTCGTGGCATCGGCCCGGCCTACGAGGACAAGGTGTCGCGGCGCGGACTGCGCGTCGGCGAGCTGCTCGACGCGGAAGCCTTTGCAGAGCGTCTGCGCGGCCTGCTCGAGTACCACAACTTCGCCCTCGAGCACTATTTCAAGGCCGACCCGGTCGACTTCCAGGCCACCCTCGACGAGGCTCTGGCGCATGGCGAACGCCTGCGACCGATGATCGAAGACACCACCGAGCTGCTCTACGCCGAGCTCGACGCGGGCCACAACCTGCTGTTCGAGGGCGCGCAGGGGATGATGCTCGACATCGACCACGGCACCTACCCGTTCGTCACCTCGTCGAACACCACCTCCGGTGGCGCCGCCTGCGGCACCGGCATCGGGCCGCGCGCGCTCGACTACGTGCTCGGTATCGTCAAGGCCTATGCCACGCGCGTGGGCGGTGGGCCGTTCCCGACCGAGCTGTTCGACGACGTCGGCAAGCACCTGGCCGAGGTCGGCCACGAGTTCGGTGCCACCACCGGCCGTGCGCGTCGCTGCGGCTGGCTCGACATGGTCGCGCTGCGCCGCGCCGTGCGCGTCAACAGCGTCTCCGGGCTGTGCATGACCAAGCTCGACGTGCTCGATGGCCTCGAGACCGTCAAGGTGTGCACCGCCTACCGCGTTGGTGGCGAGGAGACCACCGCGCTGCCGGCTGGGGCGGAGGCGCTGGCCATCTGCGAGCCGGTCTACGAGGAGCTGCCGGGCTGGTCGGGCTCGACCGCCGGCATCACGGCGTTCGAGCAGCTGCCCGAGGCCGCGCGCAGCTACCTCAAGCGGATCGAGGAACTCGCCGGCGTGCCGGTCGACATCATCAGCACCGGCCCCGACCGCGACGAGACCATCATCCTGCGCCACCCGTACAGCTGAGCGGCCCTGAGGCGCATTCCGTAACTCGTTGGAAAATAAAAAAACCCCTTGACGAATCAAGGGGTTCTGTTATGGTGCCGAGGAGAGGACTTGAACCTCCACTG
>JAACFL010000220.1 GCA_009937385.1 Gammaproteobacteria bacterium
CACGACCCTTGACCTTCATCGCCGCGGCGATGCCGGTGGCGATCGCCGGGGCGTTGCCGAACAGCGAGTGCATCCACGGGATGCGCCAGGCCGACTCCGGGTACGGGGTGGTGAACACCTCGAGGCAGCCGGTGGCGTTGGCCGCGATCAGCTGGTTGTCGGTGGCGCGCATCGCCGCGTCGATGGCGTAGCGGGCGCCGAGCGCCTCGCCGCAACCCTGACAGGCGCGGTGCCCGGACTCTAGTGAATTGGAGCGATCCAGCGTCGCCTGCACCGTGCGCTGCGCGTCGTCGAGCAGGCGGTTGCCCACGGTGAGGGTGCCGGTCTGGTAGAACTTGACCTGTTGATGTGCCATGTCGGGTCCCCTTAGATCTTGGCCGCGGCGACGATGCCGATGTCGCGCAGGATGTTCTCGGCGTCGGGACCGGGCCGGTGCTCGGTCGACGAACGCTCGATCTGGCGATTGACGACGTCGTGCTGCAGGTCGAGGAAGTGGGTCGGGTCGAGCTGGTCGGCGACGCCGGCCGCGAACAGCTTGCGCAGCGAGTCGCGGGTCACCGGCCGGCCGCCGAGGCCGCCGATCACCGAGTAGCTGGCCAGGTCGTTGTCGCTCAGCGCCATGCGCACGTTGTTGGAGACGATGCCGCCGATGCCGACCGCGAGGCACTTCTCGAAGATGATCACCCGCTTGGCGTGACCGACGGCGGCGCGCAGCGCGGCGGCCGGAAACGGCCGGAACGAGCGCAGCGTAACCGCGCCGATCTTCTCGCCGGCGTCACGCATCTCGTCGATCACCTCCTGCATGGTGCCGATCACCGAGCCCAGCGTGATGACGATGGTCTCGGCGTCCTCGGTGCGGTACTCGCCGATCAGGCCGCCGGAATCGCGGCCGAAGATGGCCTTGAACTCCTCGGCCACCTTGGGGATCAGCTCCAGCGCCTCCATCTGCCTGTGATGCGCCAGGTAGCGCACCTCGGTGAAGGCCTCGGGGCCGACCATGGCGCCGATGGAGACCGGGGCAGAGGGGTCGAGCACCTGGCGCGGCTCGAACGGGGGCAGGAACTCGTCGACCTGCGCCTGCTCCGGGACGTCGATGCGGTCGTAGCAGTGGGTCAGGATGAAGCCGTCCATGCAGACCATCACCGGCAGGCTGACCGCCTCGGCGATCTTGAACGCCTGGATGAGCTGGATCCAGCCGGCGTCGCGCATCGACATGGAGTCGGTCTGGTCGTTCCAGATGTTGATCGGCGCGCCGATGGCGCGGTTGCCGACCGTCATGACGATCGGCAGGCCGAGGCCGGAGGCGTTGTAGACCGCCTCGGCCATGTAGAGGATGCCCTGGCTGGCGGTGGCGGTGTAGCTGCGGGCACCGGCGGCGGAGGAGCCGATGGCGACCGACAGCGCGGCGAACTCCGACTCGACGTTGATGTACTCGCAGTTCTCGAGCTTGCCGCCCTTCACCAGTTCGCCGAGCCCCTCGACGATGTGGGTCTGGGGGGTGATGGGGTAGGCGCAGATGACCTCGGGGCGGCACATGGCCACGGCCTCGGCGACGGCGTGTGAACCTTCTGTTTGCTGGAGCATGTCGGGTCCCTCAGTTGGCCTTGACGGCTTCGTAGGCGGCAGAGGCGGCGGCGATGTTGCCCTCGCCCACCTTGCCCGGGAATTTCTCGGTGATCGCCTTCTTGACGGCGTCGAGCGTGATGCGCCCGCTGATGGCGGCGAAGGCGCCAAGCAGGGCCGCGTTCGGCACCGGGCGCTTGACGTACTTCAACGCCAGCTCGGTGGCCGGAACGGTGCAGACCCGGTCGGCCTGCAGGTGATCGACGGCGTCACCGATGCCCAGCTCCTCGATGGTGCGGCCGGTGTTGATCAGCAGGTAGCCGTCGTCGCGCAGGCCGGCGAAGACGTCGATCGCCTGGAACAGCGTCGGGTCCTGCACGATCAGGGCGTCGGGCTCGAGGATCGGCTCGCGCAGCCGGATCTCCTTGTCGTCGATGCGGCAGAAGGCGACCACCGGCGCGCCCATGCGCTCGGAGCCGAAGCTGGGAAAGGCCTGGGCATGGCGATCCTCGAGGAACGCGGCGACCGAGAGCATCTCGGCTCCCGAAACCACGCCCTGGCCGCCTCGGCCATGGATGCGTATCTGGAACATGTACTCGCCTCCTGTGTGGCTTTGTCGTTGTGGACTTATTATAAGTCAGACTTTTAGTCCAAATAAAGAGGGTTTATGAAGATTTATTACTTATTATTTACAGCAAGTTACTTGACTTTCTTGTAATCCATAGTAATTCATATGGTCTGACCTGTAGCTATTTTAAAGCATTGGTATGACCTAGAATCTCATGCTGTCAGCACACTGGCAGCCTCCTCCCAAGGACGCTCTCACGCCTCTTTGCCGACGCTGCGTGGTCCGGCAACGAGCTCTTCGAAAACGTTACGATCAAGCTCCCCCGCGTGGATCAGGGCCTCCGCGACGGCCTCGATCCTGGCTCGGGTGGTGGGCTCGCTGAGCCGGTCGCGCACCCGCTGCTCGACCCAGCGCGCCATCAGCAGAAGCTGTTCACGGCTGTCGCACACGCGTTGCAGGGCACCGGCGATCTGACCGATGTCTTCGTCGTTGCCGCAGCCAAGGCGATCGAGGTAGGCCTGCACGGCCAGCTCCCCCGCGTAACTCACCTCGGCGGCAATCACCGCAGCATGCAGCTCGTCGGCAGGCGAGCCCTCGAGGTCGTGCCACGGGTTGCGGTGCAGTGCCATCCCTTCATGTCCGGGGCCGGGCTGGATGGTGACCGCGTGGACGGTCAATCCGTGGAGCCATGCCACCACCGCGTGGGCCGCTTCGTGGATCGCGGCTTCGCGACGGGCGTCGCTCATGTCGGATGCCGTCCGGGTCGGTCGGCGTGAAATGGCGCGGTAGCGTGGTGGCGAGAGGACACGTGTCGGGTCGTCTCCGGCGAGCTGGGCGTGGCCGGCGATCCCTCAACTCCGGACAGGCTCCAGGGGCCGTCGTTGCGGCCAGCTTTCGCATCCCTGCCCTTTTGAATGGTTTCTTGACCCTAGACGTTCGATCCTCTCCTGCCAACCCGTGGCCGTACGGATGCGTTCCATTTCCCGTTTGGGGGGCTATCCTTGGGTGCATGAAGAAGCTACCGCTACTCCTCTTGGCCTGCATCGCCGCCTCCGCCCAGGCGGCCGTCTACCAGTGGCAGGACGACAGGGGCAAGACCCAGTACGGAGACACTCCCCCGCCCGGCGTTACGGCCGAGCCGGTCGACCTGCCCCCGATCTCCACCGTGCCCGGCCAACCCGCTGCGGGGGCAGCGCCCGCTGCCACCGAAGCGACGGCCGGGGACGCCACCACGGGCCAGCCCTACACCCGCATCGCGATCAGCAGTCCGGGCAATGGCCAGACCATTCGCACCGATACCGGACGGGTCGACATCACGGTCAACCTGCAGCCGGCACTGCAGGAGGCCGCCGGGCATCGCCTGGTCGCGGTCGTCGATGGCGTGCGCATCCAGGGCAGCGCTGCCGGGGTGGCGATCCTGGCCCCGCGTGGCAGTCACCGCGCCCAGGTCGTGGTACTCGACTCCGCGGGCAAGGCCTTGGCGCGCAGCGGCCAGATCGCGTTCGACGTTCGCCCGGACAAGCGGCTGCCCGTCTCACGCGAACTCAAGGCGATCACGCGCGTCCAGCCGGCCAACTGAGCCGGACCAGACTACGACGCGCTCCTGGCAGACCGTCTGCCCGAAATGCTCGGGCGAATGACGTGCGATGACCTCTCCGAAAGGTTGTGGGCCCTTCGAAGCTGCCGCTCACCGGGCAGCCGAAACAGATTCGAACAAGCGGAAAAAGTCGGCCGTCTCGAAGACCTGCCTGGCAAACCCCCTGCCCTGCCAGCGCAGGTTTCGCTTCAGTACAAGGTCGAACAGCAGCGGGTTGTAACGTTGCAGCGCGAAGACGGTTTCGGCAACGACCGGCTCGATGAGACCCAGCCTCATGAGCTGCCCGGATGAGAACAGGGGCACCACGCCGGGCAGTGGGTAGTCGGAGCCATTGAGCAACCGTCCGTGCAGGTCGTCGGCCTCGAGCAGGCTGCGCAACGCTTCTTCGGCCCGGTTGACCTGGGTGATCGCGGAGAGATCACCGAAGAGAAGCCCTTCGTACGCGGGCTCGCGCATCATCGCCATGAACAGCGAGAAGTTGCTGGCCTTCGGCCCGTTCGGGCCGTGGCGAAAATCATGTCCGACTCCCTGCGATGCGCAGTGCGCGACAATCACGCAGACCCCGTGCTCCAGCGCGCGTTTCAGGCGCAACGGGTTGCCGTACTCCTGGTGCGCGCCGCCCTGCACCGCGAGTTCCTTGCCGCCATGGGCGATCAGCGGCAGGTCGAGCTCCTCCAGCGCCGCGTAGAACCGGTCGCAGCGTGACGATGCAGGGTCCATGCCCATCGCGGGGGGCAGCCATTTGACGGCCCGCGCACCGTGCTCCGCGCACCAGCTCAGTGCCTCGATCGCATCCTCCCGGTAGGGATGCACCGAGCAGACCCATTCGAATCCCTCGTGGCGCGAAGCGACGGCCTCGGCATAACGATTGGCGATGTGGAACGTGCTCTTCTCGGGCTGCGGCCGACCGAGCACGTCGTGGTTGTAATCGAACGCGAGCAGCATCACGCGGCTGCTGGAGAGCGGCCCGTCGATCAGCGATGCGAGACGCTCGAGGAACGCAGTGTCTCCACCGGGCTGCGTGTCGGTGACGCAGGACGCATTGAGATAGAAGCGCTTCTGCAGGTACTGCAGCGGGTGCCAGGCGCTCTCCATCACCGGGTTGATCCAGACGTCGTCCCCCGGCGCATCGCCGGTGCCGAGCAGGTGCACGTGGGCGTCCC